>CACEAA010000015.1 GCA_902557415.1 uncultured Pseudomonadota bacterium
ATTACGCGAGACAGGATATGCGAACACCTGTAAAATTTGGGCTCGTGGCCATTGGGATTAATTTGATTTTTAATTTATTGCTCGTGGCTCCTTTAGGGCACACTGGCCTGGCATTGGCGACAGCCATAGCAGCAAATGTTAATGCTTTAATGTTATGGCGCGGGTTGCGTAGTGCAAATATATATGTACCTGCCGAGGACTGGTTGTTGTTTGTGATAAGAATTTTTGTTGGTATTTTGGGTATGACGGGTTTTTTATTTTATGTCGTGTCACCATTATCTATTTGGATGGATTGGTCTTTCGGCTCTAGATTTTATCATCTTTTCTCATTTGTTTTAGGCGGCGGCTGTGTGTATTTTATCGTTTTACTACTTGTAGGGATGAGGAAAAAGCATGTTGGACAATTTAGGTAAAATCTATGGTTTCTAAAGCTTTTAAGTCGGCAAGTAGGTGAATATGAAAATAATTCGCGGACTCAATAATATAAAAAGCGAACACTTTGGTTGCGTTGCGACGATAGGTAATTTCGATGGGGTGCATTTAGGGCACGCCGAAATTCTTAAAAGGCTGAAATTCAAGTCGAACCAGCTAGATGTTCCCAGTGTAGTAATTGTATTTGAACCACAACCGGCTGAATATTTTCGAAGGGGTAGAGTACCTGCAAGATTATCTCGTTTGACCGAAAAAGCCCAATTAATAAGAGATAAAGGAATTGACTTCCTTTTAGTTCTTCGCTTTTCCAAAGAACTTTCGAGCTACACGCCAGAGGAATTCGTCAAGAATATATTGGTTAGCAGGCTAGGCATACAGGCACTGATCATCGGAGACGATTTTCGGTTCGGTTCTGGTAGGGGCGGGGATTTTAGTTTACTTTCCTCCCTCGCTAATTTTCATAATTTTGCTATTGAGCAGACACCGCCGTTTTTATTCATTGGGAAAAGAATTTCTAGCACTTACATTCGATATTTGCTTCGGCATGGTTATATGCGCGAGGCTGAACGGATGTTGGGGCACCGTTACTGTATAGAAGGTCACGTGGTACATGGCCACAAGCAAGGGCGAGAATGGGGATTTCCCACAGCAAATCTGAACTTGTATCGCGCTACTTGCCCAATTTCAGGGATTTTTTCAGCTCGAGTTCATGGTTTGAAGTCGACACCTTTGATGGGTGTCGCGTATGCTGGTTCTAGACCAATTATTGACGATCCCCGTTACGTTTTAGAGGTGCATATGTTCGATTACGATGAGGATTGTTATGGAGCGAAAATTAGCGTGGAATTTTGCGACAGGATTAGAGATGACATGGAATTTCACTCTTTCTCGGCTATGGCTGATCAAATAAAAAGAGATTGTGAAATTGCGAGGAGGAAATTAACGTTTGACTACTCGTAACTACGATCTGATGAAATGGCTTAGTTTTGCCATGATTATCACTTTTATTGATCAGATTACTAAGTATCTTGCCACCACAAATCTGATGTATGGGGATCCTCGAGCGCTCCTGCCTGGTATAAATTTTACTTTGTTCCACAATACCGGAGCGGCGTTCAGTTTTTTAGCTGACCAAGGCGGTTGGCAAAGATGGTTCTTTGCAATATTAACAATACTAATTTCTGCGGGTTTGATACTGTGGCTCAAGCTTTTGTCTCATAAGGAAATAGCAACTCGAATAGCGATTTGTTTTATTTTAGGTGGTGCGCTCGGAAATTTAATCGACCGGCTAATATGGGGCTACGTAATTGATTTTATTCAACTATATTATTCTAGTTGGTATTGGCCCATATTTAATATCGCTGATGCTTCCATTACAATCGGAGCTATATTGTTGATTTGCACAGGAAGTTCTTTTGGGAAAGCAGATTAAAATAGCTGAGAAAATCCTGATCTCACAAAGAGCATAATAGAGTATAATCGTCTAGTAATTGGTAATGGGACAACTTTTAGACATGCAAATTCATCTCGCTAATCCGCGTGGTTTCTGCGCTGGCGTTGACCGAGCTATCGGTATTGTAGAACACGCATTAGACCTTTTTGGGGCTCCAGTTTATGTGCGACATGAGGTTGTACATAACAAGTACGTTGTAGATGGTCTCAGAGATAAAGGGGCTGTTTTTGTTGAGGAATTGGATGAGGTTCCTGACGATGCTACCGTGATCTTTAGCGCTCATGGGGTAGCCAAGGCTGTGAGAGAAGAGGCCGCTCGAAGAAAACTTAGAGTGTTTGACGCTATCTGTCCTTTGGTCACGAAAGTGCATATGGAAGTGGGGCTTTATCAGAAAGAGGGAAGAGAATGTATATTGATCGGTCATGCCGGTCATCCGGAGGTAGAGGGTACCCTTGGGCAGTACAAAACATCAGAAAGCGGCGCGGGTGGAATGTATTTAGTTGAGTCCGTGCAAGATGTTTGGAACTTAGTGGTTAAGCAGCCTGAATTTTTGGCGTTTGTAACGCAAACTACTTTATCCATGGATGATACCGCAGTAGTGATAGATGCTTTACGAGAAAGATTTCCGAATATTTCTGGGCCTAAAAAAGAAGACATTTGTTATGCTACCCAGAATAGGCAGGATGGTGTCAAGAACATGGTGAGCCACTGCGATTTGATTTTGGTAGTGGGCTCGCAAACCAGTTCTAACTCAATGCGTTTGAAAGAAATTGCTGAGAAAAAAGGTATTGCAGCCTATTTGATTGATAGCGCTGATGAGATCATACCGGAGTGGCTTGAAGGTAAAAATGCCGTAGGTGTCACTGCTGGAGCTTCCGCGCCGGAGATTTTAGTTGAGCAGGTGATACAAACGCTGCGAGACCGAGGTGGTTTAAAGGTGACCGAAGTACCTGGGATTGAGGAAAAGGTAGTTTTTAGTATGCCACGAGAGCTAGTAATTGCCGGTGAGTCAAAAACTGTTTGAGAATAGTTCTCGTGAATGAGTAAATGCTAATTATTCGCATTCATGCTAGACACAGTCTAAATGTCGGATATACTTGTTGGTCATGAAAACTTTCAATGTAGTTCCTCCTATTGCCAAAAATGACATCCCTGACGTTTTGCGGAGGGCTGGTATATCTATTACCTCGCAGCGCGTCGAAATTGCCTCTATTCTTTTGTCCAAAATACAACACTTGTCGGCTGACAATATTAGGAAAACGCTAAAAAGTAATAATATGGCGGTGTCTAAGGCTACCGTGTACAACACACTCGGACTTTTTGTCGCACGGGGTATTGTCCGAGAGTTGATTGTGGACGGTGTATGTAGCTTCTACGATTCGAATACCAAGCAGCATCACCATTTTTATGATACCGATAAGTCTGAGTTAATTGATTTTCCTTCAGATGAAACACAAATTAAAAATCTCCCGGAGTTACCACCCGGTACTGAAATGGACAGCGTTGACTTGGTGATTCGTTTACGCCGTCGAGAGTGCAATTAAAAGCAGCACTTGTCCTTAGATCGTGGCCGGAGTAGCTCAGTCGGTAGAGCAGTTCATTCGTAATGAAAAGGTCGGGGGTTCGATTCCTCTCTCCGGCACCAATGGTGCCGCCTTAGTTTAGACCGCACGGTTTCGTTTTGTGTGGGACTTGATAGCGTCTGAAAAATTCCTTATTTAACTCGAAATTACCTCGAGAAGATTTTGACAGTAAAAACGTTATTGGCAATTTGCCGCTTGGCATTTAAACTTTCCAAGATATTAGACACGGGGAAAATTGATGGCAGAGATCACGCTTTATACTGCGCCTACTGCGAATGGCTTTAAGATATCGATTGCGCTTGAGGAGATGGCTATTCCCTACTCGGTTCGTTACCTAGACTTTCAGAAGAAAGAACAAAAAACACCTGAATATTTAGCCTTAAATCCTAACGGACGAATTCCTGTAATTGTTGACCATCAAAACAATGAATATGCATTATCCGAGTCAGGCGCAATTTTGCTTTACCTCACCGAGCGCAGCGGGATGCTGCTTCCCGAAGCTCTAGAGGCAAGATATGAAGTAATGCAGTGGTTGATGTTTCAAATGAGCGCGGTTGGCCCGATGATGGGTCAAGCGATGTTTTTTCAGAGAATAGCTGCCCCAAAAGGTATAGTAGACGAATATGCGATTAGTCGATATGTCGATGAGTCGCGTAGACTGTTATCTATAGTGAATGAGAGGCTGTCTGGAAGAGATTACTTGTGTGGGAATTACAGCGTTGCTGATATTGCGATGTTTCCGTGGGCAAGAGCCTATAGATGGGGAAACATTGATATCGATGATTTAGTGCACTTGAGAGAATGGTTCGAGCTCATAGAAAGTCGGGACGCTGTGCAAAGAGGTATTCGAGTTCCTACTGGAGAAATACCCATTGCCTACGATAGTGACAGTGATTTATCGGAAGCCACTCGCCAAAATGCGAATAAATATGATGTATGAACTGACGCGCATGAGATGTACTCGAATTTAGCTTTGATTCTATTCTGGAGGTTAGTAGCATCAATAATCAAATATTGAGGAGATGATTAGTATGGATTCACCGTTAGACCTGTTTCATATCATGAAAACAATGCGTCCTATGCGACGATTAAAGACTGATAACGTGCCAGATGATTTGTTAGAGGAAGTTTTAGATGCGGCGGTCTGCGCACCGAATAGTTTAAATACGCAACCTTATAATTTTATTGTCGTTCGCGATAAGAAGACTAAAATTTTTTTTGGTGAAAGATACGACCAAGCCATGCGTCAACGATTTGCAAAGTATGTCCCTGCGTCAGACGATAATTCGGCATTTGCGCGTAATTTCCGAACAGCTATGGCCTTTGGGAAACATCTGCCTGATGTACCTGTACTATTGTTTGTATGTGGCGAGCGAGATTGGCCATTAGCCGTAGCCGACGAAGCTCGTGTTGGACTGGCGCCTCCGTCCTACGGTTCGGTTTTTCCTTGTGTGCAGAATATTTTACTTGGTTGTCGTGCCAAAGGGCTGGGAGCGAGTCTAACCACTATGCATCAAGTATTCGAAGCTGAGCTTATTGAGCGTTTAAGAATGCCAGACTCGCATGGTATTGTTGCTGTTATACCGATTGGATACCCTAAAGGAAACTTTGGTCCCGTAACTAGGAAGCCCTCTAGTTCTATTACTTTTTTTGAGGAGTGGGGTTAGCGCAATTCTATTTTTTTAATGCGTTTTTAAATTAATATCGAGGTCTATTGTGTTTGACACATTGCTATTGAAAAGTGTTCTTTTCTAAGGAGAGTCTGTTTGCGAATTGGTTTATGCGTACGTGGTTTTACCGGTATTTTGAAAATCTTATGTGAGCAGCTTCCGGAAGATGAAGTATTCGAGTGTGATCAATCTGAGTTGCCTTTGATAGCGCCTACCGCAGACGTTCTTATACCAACAATATGCCCAATTCCGGCTTCAATTTTTGAAGGTGGAAGATTGAAATTAGTGCAGCAATATGGGGTTGGTTTAGATAGTATTGATATCGCGGCTGCGACTGCAGCCGGTGTGCCAGTCTGTAATGTCCCAAGTGTCGGTACTGGCAATGCCGAATCCGTTGCGGAACTGGCTATCGCACATCTCCTGATGCTATCGCGAGACATTCCCGATGCTGTTCGACAATTTAAGCTTAAAAAAGTAGGGGCTCCGCTCGGTCGTTGTTTGTGGGGCAGTACTATTTGTATTGTGGGTTACGGTGGCGTCGGGGAAGAAATAGCGAGACGTCTTCAGGGTTTTGGAGTTCGCATTATAGCGGTTTCTAAAACTGGGCCTAACGGAAGTCGCGCGCGTGACTCAACCATCGGGATTGATTTACACGTTGATCAATCTTCATTGCTCGATGCTGTGCGAGAAGCTGATTTTGTGATAGTGGGTGCGCCCGCCACAACTGAAAATAGGGGCTTAGTGGGCTGGTCAGTTTTGTCTAGTATGAAATCCACTGCATATATCGTTAACGTCGCTCGTGGTCCGGTAATTGATTACGAAGCCCTCAGAAAAGCTCTAGAAGAGGGTAAAATTGCGGGCGCAGGGCTAGATGTTTTTTGGAACGAACCTTTTGATCCTAATGATCCGATTTTTGGGCAAAATGTGATCGCGACGCCGCATATTGGTGGCTCCACCGAGCATAGCCTATTAGGTATCGGCCGCGCTGTCTCCAGTAATATCGAACGTCTTCGAAATGGTGAGTCTCTTCAGGCCTGTGCGAATCCCAGTACGATCAGTGATGGAATATGATTAGCTGATTTGTATGATCTTTGGTCATTAGTGCTCAATGAACAATCGTTCTTGCAACATTTAGAGCGGACTATTAAATTTGACATCGTGCTGATACTCCACGTCGCGGTATTAGTACATTGCGAGTGTCTGATTACGGAGAGCTATAGATGAGTGACTTAAATGATGGTAGACAACAAGAATTTGATGTAGTGGTTGTAGGCGCGGGTTTTGCTGGTATGTATATGCAACATCGGGTACAACAAAGAGGCTTGTCGGTAAGGTTGTACGAGGCTGGTAGCGGCGTGGGCGGTACTTGGTACTGGAATCGATATCCAGGAGCTAGAGTCGATGTTGAAAGTGTTGAGTATTCTTACTCATTTGATGAAGAACTTCAGCAAGAATGGTCGTGGTCTGAGCGATACGCGTCTCAGCCAGAATTGATGAAATACTGTAACCATGTCGCCGATCGTTTTGACCTTCGGAAAAACATGCGTTTTGATACAAAAGTCGTTTCCGCGCGCTATGAAGATAAACTGCGGCGCTGGATTATAAAGACCAGCAAGCAGGATACAGTGAGCGCTAAATATTGTGTACTTGCGACCGGGTTTCTTTCGAGTGGCAGTGTTCCAGATTTTAATGGGGTACAGGATTACCGAGGCAATAAGTACCTTACGTCAAAATGGCCTAAGGAAGAGATTGATTTTGATGGGCAGCGAGTCGCCATAATTGGTACAGGCTCGTCGGCTGTGCAATCAATTCCGATTATAGCCGAGCAAGCCAAGCACCTTTATGTTTTCCAGAGAACGCCGTCTTTTTCTATACCCGCTCGTAACGGCCCACTCGACCGAGAGTACGAAAAGCGGGTTAAAGAAAATTATCGTGATTGGAGAAAGCGACAGCGCGAGTCGAGATCAGGGTTTATCTCAGTAAATTTTCAGGCGATGAAGGCCAACTCCAAGTCCGCTATGCAAGTCAGTGCGGAGGAGCGTCTTGCGGACTACGAAATGAGGTGGAAATCTGGTGGGTTATGTTTCTACTCGTCTTTTGCGGACTTATTTACAAATCAGGAAGCCAATGACACTCTGGCTGACTTCGTCCGTGAGAAAACTAAAGCACGCGTCAATGATCCGCAAACGGCCGAGTTATTGCTCCCGAAAGATTACCCCATAATGGGCAAGCGGCTCTGTGCGGATACGAATTATTTTGAAACTTATAACCGTGATAATGTTACGTTGGTTTCTATCAAAGATTCTCCTATCGAAAAGTTAACGACGGCAGGGTTGAAAGTTCAGGGTTATGAGTATGAGGTCGATAGTATCATCTTTGCTACTGGGTTTGATGCGGTCACTGGAGCGATAAAAAATATAGAGGTTTGTGGGCGCGACGGTAAAATGCTGCAAGAACACTGGGAAGGCGCGCCACGGGCTTATTTAGGGTTAATGAGTAGCGGATTCCCAAATTTATTCTTTTTAGACGGTCCTTGTGCCAACGGAGCGTTAGTCAGTCCTATGCTGTTGTCGGAATATCAGGTGGAGTGGGTAGACAAGTGTATCGATGATATAGGTGTGGCGGAATCCGCTAGTCTTGAACCTTCACTGGTTGCCGAAGATGAATGGATGGAGCATATGAATGAGGTTGGTAAGGATAGCCTACTGCACCTAGCTAACAGTTGGTATATGGGGGCTAACATCCCGGGGAAACCGCGCGCCTTATTGTCCTATCTTGGTGGTTTGGAGACTTATCGTCAACAGTGCCAGGCCGGTCGAGAAAACAACTATGAGAGATTCATTAAGAATATTTAATCGAAAAAAGTAACTAGCTTTTGCGTAAATCTAGGCGTTTTGCTGTTCTGCAGAGAAATTAATTACGCTCCTGTTTTCGACAGTATAGTCGATTTCTAAAGGCTGACAACAGACCTCACAGTCTTCGGTATACCTTTGGGACGTCTCTGATAACTCTAAGATTACTGAGATTAGCTCCCCGCAATAAGCGCAGTTAAAAAATTGCTCTTTTGTCATGAAGCCACCTCTAAATTTGTTATAAAACACAGAATATTGCTTGAAAAATATGTAGCTACCCTAATGTATGTATGAGTAAGCGCCGCGTCTATTTTATGTCAGAGCGGCACTAAATATAAAACGTATTGCTTCTTAAGGAGAATGTGTAATGAATACAATTGATTTTAGCCCTTTTTATAGAAACGCTATCGGCTTTGACCGGTTTGTATCCCTACTTGATAACAGCCTGCATTCCGAGACAAGGACACAAAGTTATCCGCCGTACAACATCGAGAGTGTTGCTGAGGATAAATATGCCATCACTTTAGCCATTGCGGGATTTGTGGAAAAGGAACTTGAGATAGAGGTCGAAAATAGTGTGTTGACCGTGAAAGGAAAGAAAGTAAAAGCGGAAAATACGTCTACTTTTCTGCATCAAGGGATAGCTAACAGATCATTTTGTCGGACATTTAGTTTGGCGGAATATGTGGAAGTGAATTCGGCGAAGTTAGCCAATGGGATTTTGACCATCAATTTAGTCAAGAATGTACCCGAAGCCATGTTACCGAAAAACATTCCTATTCAGTCTGTGAGTCTTTGATAGTAATAATTCGAGTAGAGTAGGGAAACACTGGTCGCGAATTGACATAGCGTCAATTCGCGACTGTTCTCTCAATGACTCATGTGTAGTGGGGTAATATCTCTTCCCCTATTTTCCTGATATTGCGTTTTACTTCTTCGATAGGGAGTAAACCCTGGTCTCCTTGCCAAACGAACCATTCTGGATTTCCCGCTTCAATTAGCGCATCCATCTGTCTACGGATATCTGAATTACTTCCCGCCAGTGCCCAGCCAGCATCGACCATTCTGTCGGCGGTACATTCGCTGACTGGTAGAGGCTGGTCTCCATATTTTTGGTTATCACTTTCATTTCGAAAGCCTTCCGTGAATCCAAAATGATGAAAGAAGTTTTGGAACGGGTACAGAATCCCATTTTTCATAGCTTTCTTAGCTAAATGGAGATCATTTGCACCATATATGGTGCGTAGCACTCCCATCGATTGTCCTAGCTCTAGTTTACGACCTGCCTCGGCAGCCTCCGCTTTATGAGCTTCTGCAAAGTGTCGGACTTGTTTCGGATCGGCTGTAAATAAAGTGGGAATGATAGTTTCCCTAGCGCACCAACGTACTGTTTCTTCGCTCATGGAAAACGCCTGAAATAGCAGAGGATGAGGCTTTTGAAAAGGCTTCGGGACGATATCGATGGCTTGAATCATACCATTTTCGTCAAGTTCACCCAGTGCTCCAGCTTCCCTAGTCCACTCGTGTGCAGCCCATGGTGTTCCAGTTTCATAGGGAAATGGATACTGATAATGCTTCCCTTTAAAGCGAAAGGGTTCATCTTTCCATGCGAGTTTTAGAATCTGGAATACCTCTTCGAAAACTTCACGATTTCTGGCGTCTAGTTCTCCCTGGTTAGTGACGGTCGCGCTGACGTGTACTTTTTGTGCCATTTGATTTAACCACCTAGACTGATAGCCACGAGCAAAGCCAACATGTGTTCGGCCTTTCGTAAGTTGGTCCAGCCAAGCAATTTCTAGGGCAAGCCTTAGAGGATTCCACCCAGGAAGTACGTAACCTATTGGACCAACCTTCAGTGATGATGTGTTGTGGATTACGTGTTGTGTCAATACTGGAAGACTACCCATTTCCATGCCTTCCGTATGGAGGTGATGCTCAGGGAAAGCAACTCCAGTAAAACCAAGATCCTCGATCATTTTAGAAATTTCAGTGACCTCAGATATCATTTTTTGCCAGCGGTCCGTGTGATATGCGATGGGCTTTAGAGCTTTTCGTTCGGCATCAGTGGCCGGCAGAGCAGGTAAGAAAAAATACATAAACTTCATTATTTTATTAATCCTTTATTAATTAGAGAGCGGAGACTCAGTCTACTCAAGGTCCTTCGTAACTTATGGCTTCATCAGCTATTTGCCATATCTTATATCCGGCCGGTTCAGATTGTTCTTCGTAAATATGTCCCACCAGTCCCGCGCATCTGGCTATAATATTAAAACCTCGCGCAATAGAAGGAGGCATAGATGCCTCCAAAAGTACCGCGCCTATGGTTGCATTTACGTTGATTACAATATTTTTCCCACTCACCTTCTTTATTGCGTCTCCTAGGACGTACATTGCGTCTATATACTCGCCATTTGCGCCATTGTCTTTTGCGATAGTTGCAAGTCTATCTACTCGCGGATCACCATTAACATGAATAGGATGACCGTACCCGGGAAGAAATTTCTTCGCATCATGATGTTCTTTTGCAATTTTCTCGGCCACTTTCTTACGTTCGCTAGTAGGTTGCTTAACAATATCTTGTAGCAGTATTGCTGCTTGGTCAGCGGTTCCGACAAAGCGGCTTCCAGCGCCCAAAAGACCAGCTGCGACAGCGCCTTGTAAAGATTCGGGCGCGCCCAAGTAGGTGACTCGACTTGCGATAGCGGAAGGAGTCATCCCATGTTCCATAATACACACTAAAACTGCGTCTACGACCGCGCGTTGAAGAGATGTGGGCTCTTCTCCTAGGAAATGGAAAATAATGAAATCGCTAAAGCACATTTTACCCATTAAGTCGTCGCAGAGATTTTTGCCTCTGATCGTTATAGAGTCGACGTCGCTTGTGCAGAGATGAGTAACAGGGTTTTCTTTTTTATACATAGTTTATTGCCTTTTTAGTAATTACTTTACTTGTTAATGGTTAGCACTATACCTAACCTGTTGTAGCGTCATATGGTATTGGAAATACTCAGGTTGATGAGCTGAGCGAGTGACTTCAATTAAACCGCCTCGTTCATCGTAGAAACGTCGTTCAACCGCCATAACCGCTGCACCTTTCTCTAAGTTTAGATCAGAAGCTTCTTCTTCCGTTGCATACGCGACCGTGAAGGTTTGCTCTAATTGCGCAATTTCATGCAGGTACTCTTTTTGCATTAAAGAAAATAAGGGGAGCGCACTTTCTGTCAATTTCGAAACGGCATTTTCGAAGTATCGTGGTACGTATATTGTAGATGACGCGACAACGCGCCCATTAGATTTTTGCTGCCTCTTGGTACGAATTTTCCACCACTCGTATCCTTGTGGGCAGTTAAGCCAATGGCCTAGATTTGCATCCAACAGTATCAGATCTGTTGACAAAACGGCTCTCGAAGTTGCGTTAGCGTACTGGACAAGATTTTGAAGTGTACTGGAGACCGATTGATATAGGGGTTGGTTAGGAGGGTTTTGTACTACCGTACCCTTCCCTTGTTTGCTAACAACTAACCCTCGCTCGGATAGAGTTCTCAGTGCGACTCTAATGGTATGACGGCTGCAGTTAAAACGCTTTTGAAGAGTAGCTTCTGTTGGCAGCAGTTCTCCTGGCGAAAACACACCTCGTTTGAGATCGGCTATTAGATTCTTACTTACCTGCATATGCTTCGGATTAGACAACATGTCTTTGACTCCATCAGGGCGCATCTAGTACCTTCCTTTACACTATCGTATAATTTGTTCGGACAAATATACCTATAATCCAAATAAAATGCCCAATTATTTGGATAAAATAAAGATTCATACGTACAACTATAGTAATATTTTATCTGGAGACCTCGAATCGCCGCCTAGACATTTAAAGCGATATAAGACAAGTCACTAAAAGAAGATAATCGTAATATTTTTGCCTACTTTCATTTAAAGGTAACACTAATTATACTCCCTCGATCTGTTATTTGTTGCATCCCCTCGTCGTAATTTCGGGAATTATAAGCGCAATTTGTATCTGTCTGTATCGCGGCTTAAGTAATCTATATTTCTTACAGGAAAAAATTATGAATTTTAGTGAATTAGGTCTGCAAAAGGCTCTTTTAACCGCCGCGCGGGATCAAGGTTATGAGCATGCTACCCCAATTCAGCGACGGGCAATTCCTGAAATCTTGCGCGGAAAAGATATTTTAGCAGGTGCGCAGACTGGGACCGGTAAGACTGCTGCGTTTGCATTACCTTTACTACAACAGCTCTCTGTCCTTCATGAAGTTTCTGAGGAGGAAAAGCTATTGGTACTAGTAATCACGCCTACTCGAGAGTTGGCCGCACAGGTAAGAACAAGTTTTTGCGATTATGGTAAAAACTTACCGTTTAGAAGCGCGGCTATTTATGGCGGTGTTAATATTAATCCACAGAAAAAAGAGTTAAGGAAGGGTTTAAGTATAGTGGTGGCGACTCCAGGTCGCCTCTTAGATCACCTACAACAAGGGACGATTGATTTGTCTGAGTTAAAAACGCTCGTATTAGATGAGGCTGATCGAATGTTGGATATGGGTTTCATCAGAGACATAAAGAAAATATTGAAAGTCCTGCCAAAGCATCGCCAAAACTTATTATTTTCGGCGACTTATTCAGATGATGTGCGTGATCTAGCAAATCAGTTGCTAGTTGATCCAATACAAATCGATGTGGCACCTCGGAACGAGCCGACAGAAAATGTTCAACAAAGTGTTTACTTTGTTGCAAAGGAAGACAAAAGATACTTATTAGCGCGACTAATAAAAAAATCAAACTGGTATCAGGCATTAGTTTTCACTCGAACCAAATATGGGGCAGATCGATTAGCAAGGCAGCTTACCAAAATGGGTGTTGTGGCTGATGCTATTCATGGGAATAAATCGCAAAATGCGAGAACTCGAGTTTTACGGAAGTTCAAGGAGGGTAACCTTTCGGTGTTAGTCGCAACTGATATTGCGGCGAGAGGGTTAGATATAGAAGGCTTACCTTATGTAGTAAATTATGAGTTACCTAACGTCCCCGAAGATTATGTGCATCGTATTGGTCGGACTGGACGAGCTGGCGAAAAGGGCGAAGCAATTTCGTTAGTGGCGCCCGAGGATAAAAAGCTACTAAAAAATATAGAGAAGATGCTGAAGAAATCTCTGCACATAATGTCGCTGCCTATCGATACCGACTTAGAGGGATCTCAATTTCATCGCACGAGAGATAGGAAGGCAAAGCAAGCTCAGACTCCAAGATCGGTACCGAAAAGACCCTCGACCAAAACTAAATCACATAGAAAAAGAGAAAAGTAAAAGGCCCCACGTAAGGCTAACGATTACGTAACCGATTTGAAGTGGTTATTAGTGTAATTGTGGCGGCGAAGTTTTTAATAAAGGAGAATTTTATGGTATTGACCATGCTGCAAGCGAAGATCCACCGAGTACCCGTTACGGAATGCAACATGAATTATAATGGCTCAATTTCTATTGACGGAGAATGGTTAGCACAGGCAGGAATTTTACCTAACCAGCAGGTAGATGTGTTAAATATCAATAATGGCGCGAGATTCACCACTTATGTCATTGAAGCTCCACATCACTCGCAGATCATTGGAATTAATGGCGCAGCGGCCCGACTAGCGCAGATTGATGATTTGGTGATTATCATCGCCTATGTGCAACTATCAAGGGATGATGCCAGGGAGCATATACCCAGCATCATCTGTCCTTTTGATTAGTGGTCATAGATTATAAAATCATCATGCCAATTAATACCTGACCTACCACCACTAAACTGAGACAAGTGGATGCAGAAATCAACGTACCGATTGCATTTTTACTAGATTCTCGGTTGTTGCTGTTAATCATGGTTAACTCCTTATATTTAGATTTTAATGAAACTATTTTTTTAAACTGTAACCTTATAGTGCGCTGCAGCATTTTCTACACCTCCTAACGAAAAAATGGACGTTTGGATGTGTCGCTCGGTGTCACAAAGACAGCGATTCTGCGTATTTTTTAAAGCAACTCTTTGTTGAGCCCGAGGCAGATCGTGTGCTTGTAATATCGATAGGGCACAACCTGATAAAACCAATAAAATGAATATATTTCTCATTATTCCCTGACTAGTTTTTGTACTAAAAGTTATCATTTTAATTATCACTTCTGTTCGGATATTTTGTTGCTCGTAAGAGTCTATTAAATGCAGCATCAATAATTATTCACGCGCTTTTTTAAATTAGCGCTACTATATTGCACCGCAATATAAATGGGTAGTGGGCAGTTTTGAAAAACAGCTTTTCTTTTTTCGCCTATTCACTGGTCCGAAATGGAACAGGAAATGCACCCAAAATGAGATGGTTGAGTCGCTGGAATCGGTTATGTGGTTTTTATCGGCTGTGCATGGCGCAAAATGTGATTAAATTGATGTGATGTGCATCTGGTGCTGTTTCGGTTTAAAGGCAGCTGTAGTAACTTATGGGTTTCGGCATTTATCGATAGTATAGGAAAAATATGAATACTTTTTTCAAAAAGGGCTTCTAGCGGTGGGAATGCTCAGCAAGGGAGTGTGGCAAAAAGATGACATTCCAGACTTTAAACGGGATGGGAAAAATGTCCGGTTTAAGTCAGGATTTGAAGAGTTGATTAAACGAGATGGGACCAGTCGTTTTGCCCCAGAAGTGGGCCGGTACATAGTCTATTGTAATTGGACATGCCCTTGGTCGCACCGTGTTTTGCTAACAAGACAGCTAAAGGGACTCTCGGACGTGATAGACGTGGTGCTACTCGATCCAGTTATGGGGCCTGAGTCTTGGTGGTTTGGGTCCTCGGGAGAGTATTCCGATCCGGAGATAAAGGCGACGCACCTGCACCAACTTTATTCTAAGGCGGACTATAAGTTCACTGGAAGAGTATCTATTCCAATTCTGTGGGATCGAGAATTAAAAACTATAGTTAATAATAATTCCGGCTCTATTGCTCGAATGCTAAACGATGAGTTTAATCACGTCGCTAAAAATCCTGAGGTTGACTTCTCCCCACCTGAGATAAGGGCCGAGGTAGATGACTTGAATTCGTATGTAGGAGATCGGGTCATGGACGGAGTATATCGGTGTTTGCTTGCTTCTAGTCAGGAAGATTTTGACGATGCATTTGAGCAGCTTTTTAAGGCCTTAGATTTCCTTGATCAAAAACTTGATAGCACTCGATACTTGCTGGGTTCAAAACCGACTGAGCCTGACTGGCGCCTTTTCGCCTGCCTCGTTCGCTTCGATGCTATTTACTATGGGCTTTATCGATGCAATTGGAAACGTATTGTAGATTACCAAAATCTATGGAATTACACGCGGGATCTTTACCAATTTAAGGATGTGCAACAGACCATTAACCTAGATGCCATGAAACGGGGTTATTATGGAATATTGACTCCCGGTGGTTTTATACCTCAAGGGCCTGAGCTTAACTTTCTAGCACCTCATGGCCGAAATTTTTAGTCTTGGTGATTGAGTATTGGTGTGAAGTTTTATGATAAGGCATCTCGTTAATTAAGGAGGGAGCGATGTCAAATCAAGTGAGAAAAAGCGTTATCCTGCGGGAGGAAGAGGCTGGACAATGGGTACAGTCTGGAATGACTATTGCGATAGGTGAGCCTGCTCCTATGGGTTTGTTACGATGGGTTGTTAGGAATAAGGTTACGGATTTGACGGTGATCGGTAGTGGATTAGCCTTAGATTATTTAGTGGCTGCTGGTTGCGTGCGTAAAGTTATTACCTACTACGCCGGTTCGCCGGATATTGCTGTTATGCCGGCATTTCGATCGGAGGTCGAAAATGGCACGCTCGAAGTATGGGAGTGCGAAGAAGGCATACTGACCAGCGGTCTGGAGGCAGCTGGGAAGGGTCTGCCTTTTATGCCTTGGAGAGGAGGTGTCGGAACTTCGCTACCAGACATAAATACCGATCTCAAAGTAATGTGTGATCCGATAGGCGGCGAAGTTTTAATCGCAGTACCATCAATAAATATCGATATAACACTATTGCACGCATCAATTTCTGACTCGTATGGGAATGTGCAGCACTGTCGGGGGACTGGTTGGTTAGATCTGTTTCTTTATCGTGCCGCTGAACGCGTAATTGTTCAAGTGGAGAAAATAGTATCGAATGAAGAGATTCGGTCTAAGCCATGGGAAACGACAATTTCAAACGCGGATGGCGTTGTTCTATTGCCCTATGGGGCACATCCTTTTTATAGTCGAGGCTATTACGTCCAAGATCAAGAGCACATTCTTAATTATTTGGATGCAATCAAGGTGGCGTACACGAAAAGTAACAGAAATGAAAAAGATGATTATTTTGAGAAATATTGTAATCGGTTTCATAGTCACGCTGAGTATCTCGATGCGCTCGGTGCGGGGCATTTGATTTCGCTGAGCGAGTATTAGACAAAATGTCTTCCCCGGCTACCATCAAAGAACTAATGGCAGTAGTACTCGCGCGCGAGCTGGAAGATGGCGATCATTTGCAAGTAGGTGTGGCATTGCCTGTTCCTGAAGTGGCCGTCCGATTAGCGCATATCATGCACGGGCCAAATATGCAGTTAATTTTTCTTGGAGCCCGAATGAATGTGCATCATTTAGAATCCATTCCACTGCCCGATTTTGGCTGGGATAGTCGTTCTGTTAGGTGGGCTGAGTCGTACAGTGACCGCGGTCATCGGTTTGACCAGGTGAAAGACTGGCATAAAAGAGTTTTTTTTGTCGGCGGTCTTCAAGTGGATAAGTTTGGTAACATAAATTTGATAGGCGTTGGCAATGATCCAAAAAAATTAAAGTTTCGCGGTCCGGCTTCGGTAGGTACTCCAACTTTAACAACTCATGTTGGACGCTATTATATAGTGCTGAATAATCACTCCTCCAGAGTTCTTGTTCCAAAATGCGACTACGTTAGTGCTGTCGGTTGGCATAAAGGAGGCTCCGACTCCAGGAAGGAACTTGGTATCCCAGGCGGGGGACCCAAACTATGCGTTACCCCTTTGTGCGTTATGGATTTTACTGATGTTGAAAAGAGGATGCGATTAGTCTCTTTACATCCAGGGGTGACTCTGGGTGAGGTGAAAGCAAATACGGGTTTTGAACTGGTGATACCGGATATAGTCCCCACTACCGCAATGCCTACGCACGATGAACTGACTATTTTGCGCAGTAGAATAGACCTTAATGGATTACTTCGCTCGGGGTAAATTAGCAGGTAATTTTTTTCTAGATTAAATATAATTTTGATAGTGCTAAAATATAAACGCATAAAGCCGCAAAACTGAGAAGAATCAATTTTAAATTAGGAGTGTATTAGTTTAATGAGCAAAAATGGGAATGGATCTTTAGTGGCAGTTGTAATGGGTAGCAAGTCAGATTTGGGTATAATGCAGCCTGCGCTCGATAGACTGGCAAGTCTCCGAATTTCTTACGAGGTTGATATTATGTCGGCGCACCGTAGTCCAGGAAGAGTGTCCGAATACGCATCCAATCTTCACGAACGCGGTGTAATGGCTATCATCGCTGGCGCGGGGAGTGCGGCTCATCTAGCTGGCGTTATTGCTGCGCATACGATTATACCCGTGATAGGGGTGCCAGTTGCGGCCACGAAACTGAATGGCATGGATTCTTTATTATCCGTTGTACAAATGCCGGCGGGTATTCCTGTAGCCACTGTTGGCATTGATAATTCAGACAATGCAGCCTTGTTGGCTGCACAAATAGTAGCGTTTAAATTGCCAGGTCTAAGCGACCGACTATACGCGCATAAGACTGCAATGGAAGAAAAAGTTAATGCTGCATCTGGCGAAGCTGCTAAGAGCGAACAATTCTAAGCTTCAATCATGATAGGATAACGCAGTCCGTCCGCAGCTAGCCCGATTTTTCTTTATTTGGTATAGGCTGATTCCCTAGACATAATTATTTTTTTATTGATAATAATTATCATTTAGATTATTATAATATTTACAATTTCTAATTTTTGATTTAAATGTCATTTTTCACTTTGGAATTATGAGGTTATTTGCCGAATAAGACATCTAAATTTGATTGACCGGCCCTATTGCGTGCTTTAATCGAATTGACGATTTTGTCAGAATTGCGCCAGCGCATTTGTTTTTTAGACTCTATAGCTCCCTGTAGTCGAGAAATATTGCGCTGGCGCTCCCTAATCTCTACAAAGCTTGTGCTCCCACTATCGCTATGCGCCCATCTTCAGAAGACTTTACTCCGCTAACTCCTATCGCACCCACAATGTCTCCGTCGTGTATCAAAGGAACGCCGCCCTCAATTGGTAGCATTCCGGGCATGGCTAAGTAGCCGTGACGTCCGTCCGCAACGGTATCTTCCCAAAATTTTGTGGGTCGCCTGAAGGTCAAAGCCACTTTCGCTTTCGTTATAGCTACCTCAATTGAGCCCAGCTGCACTTTTTCGCGTTGGAGATACATCAGATGTCCCCCATCATCGACGATTGCTATGACAACATTCCATCCATTTTTTTCTGCTTCAGATTCCGCTGCGCTAGCAACACGTTTCACGTCTTTTAGACTCATTATTTTTTTTTCGTACAATTTATCGACCTCTTAATTATTGGAGACCACGACTCCAACCGATTACAGTAGAGGCATAATAGTGTATGTTGGTTGTAAGAAATAAGACATAACCTTTTAGGACTTTTATGGTGTCTATTAGGTCACGGTTTTTAGTAGGGGGGGCGGATCCACCGCAGGAATAGGGGGAGCGAGGTGTGGCCAGGAAAATTTTTATGTCACGCGAGAGTCTGCAGCTATAGGATGGACGAGATTAAGCATTTAAAAAACGATTTTTCGAACCCACCAAGATCTCTTGGAAGTTTGAAAAAATTTCCTGAAATCAGGAGAAGATCGACTGAAACTATTCAGGTCAATTTAGGCTATCGTTGCAACCAGGCATGTTCTCACTGCCATGTGGATGCTGGCCCAAACCGTACAGAGCAAATGACATTGGCTACGCTTAATCTGGTTTTTAAGTATATCGATAAATGGAAAATACCGATTTTAGATTTGACCGGCGGCGCTCCTGAATTGAATCCTTACTTTCGTCGTACAGTTGAGCAAGCTGTTACACGAGGGATACATGTTATTGACCGATGTAATTTGACAATCCTAAGTGAGGTAGGACAGAAGGAGTTAGCTCGATTTTTAGCTGAAAATGGGGTACATGTTGTCGCCTCGTTGCCGTGTCACTCTAAAACCAATGTTGACCGCCAGAGAGGGGTTGGCATTTTCGAGCTAAGTATTGAGGGTATACGTAAGTTAAATGCTCAAGGATATGGTGTTGCCGGTTCGGGACTTGAGTTAGATTTAGTTTACAACCCACAAGGACCTTCTTTGCCACCCGACGGTGAAGCCCTTACTAAAGAGTACAAGCAAGTTTTAGCTGAGTACGATGTTTTTTTTAATCGCTTGGTGACCATAACTAACATGCCTATAAATCGTTTCAAGCATCAGCTAGAGCGTGAAGGACTATTAAACGGGTATATGGATGTGTTGCGTTCAGGATTTGTGGAAAAAAATCTTAACAAGGTGATGTGTCGAGCGTTATTGAGTGTCAGTTGGGATGGTCACGTATTCGACTGCGACTTTAATCAAATGCTTGATCTGCCCTTGGGGGCAGCTAACCGGGCGATACACCTGTCAGAGCTGGTTGATTTGCCGCTATTAAATAGTCCAATCGCGGTAGATACGCATTGCTTTGGATGCACTGCGGGCGCTGGCAGCAGCTGCAGTGGTGCTCTTACAGATTAAGCTGTGAACATTTCAATTATTATTCCCACTTTGAATGAGGGTCGGAGTGTCTTGCCATTGTTGGAACAGCTTCAGGAGTGGCGACGGATGGGGGATGAGCTTTTATTGGTTGATGGGGGAAGTACCGTCTCCTTAGATGAAGATGTTTCGTCTCTTATTGATGTCTGGATAGATTCAAGCAGTGGTCGTAGTGTACAACTTAACACTGGAGCTAAATCAGCTTCCAAACCCGTACTATGGTTTCTTCATGCCGATAGCAATATATCCGGAATACAGCGTGAAACATTTTTATCTCGCCTTAGGTGTGACAGTTTCTGGGGGTTTTTTAATATCAAGATTGCTGATGCTGCTAGAATTTTTCGTGTAATAGAAGCCTCAATGAACCTTAGGTCCAGGATTTCTTTTGTAGCAACCGGCGATCAGGGCATTTTTGTTACTAAAGCCTTATTTTTTCGAATTGGTGGTTATAAGAATATCGCTTTAATGGAGGATATTGAATTGTCCAAGTCGTTGAGGAAAGAAGCGATGCCGAAAAATCCGAAGAGCACACTAATTACCTCTGCAAGAAGATGGCGTTCGAAAGGGGTAGTAAAAACCATTCTTCTTATGTGGTTCCTCAGGTTAGCGTGGGTTCTGGGATTGCCTTCAAAATTTTTAAAATATTTGTATGAGAGGTAGGAAGAAAACTAATTGCAGCACCACGGTTATAGTGTTTGCGCGCAAACCCCAGGTTGGAAAAGTAAAGACTAGACTGGCTAAAAATGTTGGCGCAGAGTTTGCGAGCCAAATATATTTCACTTTGCTCCAAAGAACTATAGCCCAAGTTTCGAAGATCAGACAGGTACGTAAAGTTTTAATGCCGTCTAATCGGAGGCATACTCGCTGGTTTAGAAGAAACTATAGTCGGTTGGGCTGGTCAGTTCGTCCTCAGATAGTTGGAGATCTAGGAGAGAGGATGGAGAAAGCGGTGATGTTCGAATTAGCCCAAGATCGCTCTGTTATTCTGATTGGATCTGATGTTATAGGACACCAAGCAAAAGATATTGAGATTGTATGTGACTGGTTAGCCAACGGAACAGATGTGGTCTTAGGCCCTGCTTTAGATGGAGGTTATTGGCTTGTTGCTATGCGTTCCGAGTTCTTTAATATCTTTAGAGGAATGCGATGGAGTCAGTCGAATGTATTTGAAGTGACGGTGGAAAGACTAGAGAGAGAAAACTGTAGATTTCAGGTATTAGCGCCTCGTCAAGATGTGGATCGAGCTCAAGATCTTCTCGGATCCGGATGGAGAGGTTACAATTGAAACTGATTTAGAAGATGCCAGGATTTGAAAAGGTTACGTTACACATCATTAGGAGAGGTGGCCGAGTGGCTGAAGGCGCACGCTTGGAAAGCGTGTAAGGGGTAAAACCCTTCGAGGGTTCGAATCCCTCTCTCTCCGCCAGTTACGTTTCAGCAGAGAGCCGTTTAATTTAGCGATGCGGGGTGGCCATTTGGACGGCTTTAGTGACCGAAAATATTAAGTGTGAACGATTAGGAGATCATATGAAATTAGATGGAGTAAGAGTTCTCGATTTGTCTCTATTTTTACCGGGTCCGTTGCTGACGCAAATGATGGCAGATCACGGAGCTGAAATCATCAAGCTAGAGCCTGTGGGTGCGGGTGAACCGAATCGGGAAATTGGTCCTAAGAGAGACGGTATGACTGTATATTTCGCCAATACGAATCGGAATAAAAAAAGTATTCAATTGAATTTAAAAACAGAAGAAGGACGAAAAGCGGCACTAAAAATCGCGTCAACTTGTGATGTGATGATCGAAGCTTTTCGGCCCGGTGTGGCTGATCGTCTGGGCGTAGGATACGAGCAAGTGAAGGCAGTTAACTCAGGAATAGTTTACTGCTCGATGTCTGCCTGGGGTCAAGATGGCCCATATGTACATAAGCCTGCACACGATCTTGCTTGCGAGGCTATTGCTGGTATTTTGAGTATTAATCAAGGATCCGATGGGAAGCCTGCTATACCTGGCATAGCCGGTGCGGACATGCTCTCTTCAATGATGACCCTAAGTGCGCTGCTCATGGCATTATTTAGAAGAAAAGAGACAGGCGAGGGCGATTATGTTGATGTTTCCATGGCGGATAGTTTAATCGCGGCTATTCCTAATAATATGGGGACGACTTTTGCGGATAAACAGCCTCCGATTTTAGAGGAGGAACGTGCGCTCGGTGGGTATGCTATGTATCAAATTTATGAAACACGCGACCATCGACATATAGCACTCGGCGGTTCAGAGTACCATTTTGCAGAGGCAATCGTGACTAAATTGGGACGACCAGATCTCCTAGATGCGTGTAAGTCTCCGCCAGGTCCAGGACAGGAGGAAGTGAAGCTATTCTTGAAAAATAGGTTTAAGGAGCATGATCAATCTTATTGGGTAAAGTTTTTCGAGGGTGTAAATGCCGCATTTGCTCCGGTGAAAAATTTGCGAGAAGCTGCCGACGATATTCAAATTCGACACAGAAAAATGATTGTTGAAGATACAAATGGTAATGAGCATATCGGTATCCCCATGAAATTTAAGAACGAGCCTGGGGAAATAAAGTTCGAATTTGCCGCACTTGGTGAGCACACGGAGGAAGTTCTTGCCAATGTCGGCTACAGCTTGTCGGAGTTAGATGATATGAAAAATGCAGGTGTGTTTTAGGGTGACTCTCGCATCAGAACCTCTTGGTTAAAACTTGCAACAAGTAGTCCGCTTGTCGACCACACTTTTGCGGCGGCTAATCCCCGATTATTTTGAATTGTAACAGGCTTTTGCTCAACAAAATGCCATTCGTTAAGATTAATAGGATTGTGCAACCAAAGGGCGTGATCAAGGCTGACGAAAAACAGGCCGGGCGACCCCCAAGTTAAATTAAACGGAAGTAATACATTATCCGCGATAGATTCGTCACTTTGGTATGCAAGCATGGCGGCGTGTAGCTTAGGCTCGATCGGCGCGATTCCATTGGTTTTAATCCACATGTTAATTCCGCCTTGTTGTGACAGTCCGCTAGAGGCCCACGGCGCGTTGACGATACGCACGTCTATCCCATGCTCTCTCAATGCCCATTCTTCGGGGAGCGGAAGAGGATCTAATTTGGTCATAATATCTCTGTACGGCTCGATATTTTTTGGAAGAGTTATGTTGGAGAGATCTTTAGTCGCAATCGATTCGAAATTTTCGCCACTTTCTTTTTTATTGAGCGACGCCAAAAGTTCGAAAGTAGTTTTATTTTTCTGAGAGGCTGTTACGCGTTTAGTACAAAATGAGCGACCTTCTCGTATCGTTTGTACTGTATAGAGGATGGGTTGATTAGGGATACCTCCGCGTAGGAAATACCCGTGCATAGAATGAAGCATGAATGTGGCGTCGGAATCGTGAAGGGCAGCTGAGATAGCTTGACCTAAAAAATGTCCTCCATAGGTAGCAGGAGCGCCATCTCCAGTAGAGCCCTCTCCGATAAAGCGATGCTCATCCGAGCGTTCGAGCGTGAGCAGTGAAATGAGATCAGTAAGAGCTTGAGACATGGGACCACCTGTATTACAAGTTACATATAATTATTTTACACTGCTACTTACGGTATGTAGATCCTTTTTGAATACGCTGGTAATCTCCAACTTGTAAGTAAATAGTTTTGAGGATAGATTGATGGCATCGAAGGAATTAGCAGAAGTTGATATCAATCCATTTTCTCCAGAATCGCAAATTATCGAAAAGACCAAGCGATTTTCGACACCCGAGGAGAGGACAACCGTATCAGGTTATACGGAAAGCTTACGTCGAAATGGTTATGTAATAATAGAGCGAGCGATCAGTGGTGAGAAGGTTAAGGAAGTATGCGACGAGTTTGACCAGTTACATAAAGGTCTAGCCAAAGGTAGTAGCGAGTTTGGAGGCTTCCAGACTGAAAGATTATATAATTTGGTAGCCCGGACCCGGGTATTAGATGAATTGTTATTGCATAAAGAAGTTTTAGCGATTATTGAGTCTCATCTTGACGACCAAATTCAGTTGTCGATATCAAGCTCTGTAAATTTACTGCCCGGCGAGACGGCCCAAGCATTTCATAGAGATGACGGATATTATCCGCTAGCGCGACCGCATGAACCGCTGAGCGTAAATACCATGTGGGCTATAGATGAGTTCACGGCGGAAAATGGGGCAACTCTGATTATTCCGAAATCGCACTTGCAGGCTGATGATCACCCTGCCGCTGACGCTACCATTGAGACAGCCGCAATGCCAGCAGGCTCAGTAATGCTATGGGATGGCTCGTTATTTCACGCAGGTGGAAGCAATAGGACTGAACAGGCGCGGTTAGGTATAACTAACATATATTGCCGAGCATGGCTTCGTCAGCAGGAAAATCAGTTCTTGGGGGTACCGCCAGTAGAGGCCAAAGCGCTGACGCGGCCGCTTCAGAAGCTCATCGGCTATTGGGTTGCTAACAACTTTTTAGGGTACCTTAACGAGTCGAGCCCTAGCTTATTGTTAAAAGATTAAAATTTGCGCCATCACGGTTAGCCGCGTGAGCAGTAAAGCTATATTAATTAGAGATCTTGGGGAGTTCATTCGTGTTAGATTTTGATTTGCAGTTTTGGAGCTGGGTATTTCTCGCAGTTTACTTAGTTGCCATGATTTGTTTTGGTTTTGTGGGCATGAGTAAGGTGACTGGAAGTGACGATTTTGCGACGGCGAGAGGTTCATATGGTCCACTTTTTCTTGCCTTCGCGGTAGTAGCGACCACTGCAAGTGGAGGCACTTTCATTGGATTGCCCGCGCTTGGGTACAAGACTGGATTTTCAGCTCTATGGTATGCTTTTGTTTACCCGATCGCAGTGTATCTCGGGGTGATTATTTGCTTGCGAGGTATCAGAAGAGCAGGGGATGCATTTGGTAACCGCTCCATACCCGAATATTTGGGTGACCGCTTCCAATCAGACGCTTTGAGGGTGTTAGTCGCTCTGTTCTCGATGTTGTTACTATTTTATCTTGCAGGTCAATTATTGGCGGGCGCTGTAATGTTTAATAAGATGATGGGTATTCCTATCCTACCCGCGCTATTGGTCACTTCGGGTATCATTATGTTGTACTTAGTGATTGGTGGTGCGCATGCAGACATTTTGACTGATGGCGTACAGGGTGCATTAATGCTAATTCTTGCCGTCTTCGTGGGATATATGTTTTTCTCCGGTTTCGGGATAGATGGTGGTTACACGGCTATGGTCGATCGATTGGTCAGTTTAGATCCTGACTTAGTCAGAACTTTACATCCTACGCACCCAGTTTTGAATTCGTGGTGGGACGTATTTGCCATTTTTGTGGCTCATTTGCCTCTAGGGTTACTGCCACACATTGGTAATAAACTTTGGGCTTTGAAAGACAACAAGGCCCAAAATAGATTTATCTTTTATGCGTTTGCCTTCGGCATGATAATGCCTTGCCTTGCATTGGGCGGCATTGTTGCTCGGGCGGTGCTTGGCGATTCTTTGATCGAAGATGGAGCTGGTGCGAATTATGCGATCCCAGCACTATTTATTGCTACGCTACCTGCGTGGCTCGCCGCCTTGATAGGGGCGGGTGTGTTAGCTGCAATTATGTCCACTGCAGATGGTTTGGTTTTATCCACTTCTCAAATATTTGCGAATGATATTTATAGACGTACCATAGTTCCTAGACTCAAATCTCCTGTAGATGATGACACAGTTGATGCGATGGCTTTGAGGCTAAGCCGGGTCACGATGGTAATCGTCATGGCGGGCTCTGTCTGGATGGCGTGGGAATTTCAGTCAATGAACGTTGCCTTATTAATCATAGCCGGAGTGGGTGGAATGCTGGCAGCGATCTGCGGGCCAATTTATGCAGGTATACTCTGGCGCGGAGCGACTAGAGCTGGTGCGCTCTCTGGCTTTATAGCTGGAGGAGGTTTATTCTTGGTGCTAAAAAGTCAATTGCTATCTCCAACTATGTTTGAAGGTACTTTTGTTGAAGGCCCAGCATTATGGATATTGTCACAACATTCAAACGGTTTTGCTTGTTCAACAATCGGAGCGATCGCTTCGGTGGCCAGCGTGATTATAGTGTCACAATTTACTAAAGCACCTGACGATGCTCATCTCCGAAAAATTTTCGGAGCTTAGGGCGACCAAATAGGCAGCCTGGGCGAAGTTTAAATGAGCCACTTTAGACAGTTATAATTCTCTAGTATGCGATCGACTTGTGTGTGATCGCGCACTGCTTGAAATCGCTCCTTTAGACTAGCTAGTGATTTGGCGTGATACTTTTGCGGGTTTTGAGTGTATTTTTCACTATCGAGATCTACAGAGAAAAGATCTTTATTTTGTTTTATTGCGTTAGTGTTAGCGCTACTCCAGGGAAGAAAGAAGTTACCCACATTGTAGAGAATTGGTCCAAGCGTAGGTTCTAGATCTTCCCATTTAAGAAAATCTCCTTCGTTCTTTGGCTCCAGCATGCGTTGGCTCCAGGCCAAAGTATGGGGTGCTCGATTTTTTATTATTCCTCCTCCGGTCGGATCGGAGGCTAGCTCATAAATCTGAGGGGCTAGGCCAAAATCTGCGAAAGCGGGTCTCTCTCCTAACAGGTAGCGATGACTAGATAAGTGATGTTCTAGAAGACTCAGCAGTTCATTTAGATATCTTTTTATAAGCGGCGCATTGTCTTTACTTGACCCAGTAAAATGTCGTCTTGTTACCATTCGCTCAGCGATAGAGGCGGTTACCTTTTCGATTTCTTCTTCATCGTCTCCGACGACTCTGCTATATGCTAGAACTCTAGCACAAGCATTTCGGTCGTCCGAATGCCACCATCGAAAATGGAACATTAACTTGTTTCCCCATTCGTCTCCATATTCCTCTATAAGCGCTGAGATAAACTTCAGACTTTCATCCTTCGGATGTATCGACGGCGACGGATACTGCGATTCTATATGCTCGATTATCGGCGTAGAATCTTGTAATACCGCATCGGAGGGAGTCACCACGAGCGGTATCAGGGGCAATTTAGCCAATTTAGAAAATTCTTCCATATTCCAAGATCCTCTCACCACCCATTCGTATGGAATATTTTTATATCTTAGGTAAGAGCGAATTTTCACCGAATAGGGCGACAGCTCAGAACCAAAAATTCGATATTTTGTAGCCATTTGGTTTTCCTCTCTTCCCAGATCACATCCTCGCGCTTGATGCTTACCTGTTTTTATCTGATTATTAAAGTATTGGCCTCGATAAGCAATAGTGTGCCATATTCAACAACAAAATCCTTTTTGGGGAGGGGCATTTTGGATAAAAAAGTAAGCGACGTTCGCACCAATAGTCTACGAAGAGTATGGGAGCCTATCACTCTCAAGAACTTAACTTTGAGAAATCGTATCTTGCAACCGGCTCACAGTTCTCAGCACGGTGATCCTCGTGATCATACTTTCTCGAAAAGCCAAATAGCGTATTTTACTGAGCGCGCAAAGGGTGGGGTAGGGTTATCTATTACTGAGACTGTGGCGGCTGCACGCAGTGCAGTGGGTTCATTTTTTAATGTGGTAGATGTTTGGAATCCGGCATGTATCCCCTCTATGCAAGATTTAGCGGATGGCGTTCATCAGCATAATGGACATGTTATGGTTCAGTTGGCCTCGATGGGCGTTCATGACAGGGGCCGCATGTTTTTAGATCAAACAAAACCAATTTGGGGAGCTTCTCGAATTCCTTCATTAATGCATAATGAGATGCCGCTTGTTATGGGACAAAATGAAATTGATGAGGTGGTTGAGGATTTTGGCCAATCTGCTAAGAACTGTATGGTCTCAGGAATTGATGGGGTCGAATTGCATGGCGCCCATAGTTACGGACTAGGACAGTTTCTTAGTCCTACTTATAATCGGCGCACTGATGGCTACGGTGGATCTCCTAAAAAGCGATGTCAGTTATTGATCGAGTGCGCAGAATCGGTCCGAAGAAATGTGGGAGATGATTACGTAGTAGGAGTTAGGCTCTCGTGGGACGAGTTTTTGGGTCCCGAGGGTGGCATCACCGCGGAACAGTCTGAGGAGCAAATTGAGGTATTAGCTGCTACGGGGCTATTTGATTTTTTCAATATTTCCGCAGGTGGCTATCATACTATCCATCTCGCTTTACCGGGGATGGAGGATACTTCAGGTGAAGGTTGGCTAGAGCCATTTAGTAAAAAGGCCAAAGAAATTGTAGGCGATAGGGGAAAAGTATTTGTGGTGGGTAAGATCCGCGACTTATATAAAGCGGAGGAAATTTTAGCCAATGACTCCGCCGATATGGTAGCCATTGCTAGACAGTTACTTACTGACGCACATACAGTCCGTAAAACAAAAGAGGGTCGGGAGCATGAGATCATTAGATGTAATCGATGCAATGAATGTGCCGGACGCCTTTGGGAACACCGGGAGCTGGTGTGTGCTTTAAATCCTATTAGTGGCCGCGAAGCATACTGGGGAGAGGGGAGTTTGACTGCGGCTTTGCCTGGAGATATCAAGAAGATTTGTGTTATAGGTGCCGGGCCGGCAGGTATGAAAGCTGCGGCTGTTGCAGCTTCTCGCGGTCATCAGGTGACTTTGATCGAGAGAGAGGATTCTCTTGGCGGTCATTTAACCCTTTTAGAGCGCCTTCCAGGCTTAGGTGATTGGTCCATTGCAATAGATAATTTGAAAAGAGAAATGGAAAATGCTGGTGTAAAGGTTGAGCTAGGTACTGAGGGAACGGTCGAAGGTCTAAAAGAGCGGCACTGCGATGCGTTAATATTTGCAACTGGATCACATTTTGAAAAAAGTGGCCTTAGTTTGTACCGACCTGATAGAGAGACCATACCAGGTTCACAAAGGGCCAATGTCCTAGATGTTGAGCAAGCGGCATATGCGGTGTTGGATGATCCCTCGTTATTAGGTAAAAAAGTTCTCATATTGGATGAAACTGGAGTCCCGCTTCCTTTTGCTGTGGCAGAAATCTTGGCAGAGGCGGGTGTATCGGTTGAGATAATGAGTCCGAGAATGTACGCCGGTGAGAAATTGTATCGAAATCTGGATATTCTTTATATTTTTCCAAAACTTAAAAAACTGGGAGTAAAAATCACTCATCAATATTTTGTCGAGGAGATAAAGGCAAATGAAGTCGACGTATACGACATATGGGCTGGTGTCGATACCTTAGAAACTAGGACAGGAGTTGACACGGTGATATTATCGATATTGAGATTGGCCGACGATGGATTGTATTCGGAATGCGCTGAAAAATTTGAGGAGGTTTATCGTATTGGAGACATGTGCGCCCCCAGAGACGTTACAGCCGCGATCCATGAGGGCGAAAAAATAGGCCGAGTAATTTAAAAAGTAGTTTTAAGTAATTTCGGCAGGAATACTTAATCAATGTACTTTTTTATGGGTTGTTCTTTGACGCTTACCCGCCTATATTGAGTTGCATTAAATTAATATCAAAGGAGTAGGGATAATGGAAATTGGCGTTATTATGTTTCCGACCGATAAGGCTATTCAGCCAATGGAGCTTGCGGTCGCTTGTGAGGATAGAGGATTCGATTCGCTTTGGTTCCCTGAGCATAGTCATATCCCGACGAGTAGAGAAACCCCGTGGGGAGGTACCGAGGGCGCTCCTCCTTTACCTGAGGAATACTGGCGTACCCATGATCAATTTGTAGCACTCTCCGCTGCAGCTGCGGTGACAAAAAAGCTTATTGTCGGCACTGGTATCACCCTAGTAGCGCAAAGAGATCCGATTTGGTTGGCGAAAGAGATAGCTAGTTTAGATATGATCTCCGGGGGTCGTTTGGAGGTTGGGATCGGGTATGGTTGGTGCGTTGAGGAAATGAGAAACCACGGACTAGATTATAAAAAACGTCGAAGTATCTTACGGGAAAATATTCTTTTCGCGAAAGAAGTATGGGGTAATGATGAAGCGAGTTTTTCAGGAGAGCATATTCAGTTTGAAGAAAGTTGGGCTTGGCCGAAACCTACTCGAAAACCTCATCCACCAATTTTAATGGGTGGAGCTGCGGGTCCCAAAACTGCAGCCCATATCGCTGAATTTTGTGATGGATGGATGCCACTAGGTGGTATGTACGACTTCGACGGTGGGATGAAAGAGATCACTAAAGCTTGTGATGAGATCGGAAGAGATCCCAAATCCTTAGAAATTTCTATTTTCTATGGCATGGGTGCTCCAGGCGAAGAAGAGTTACAAAAGCATAAGGAAAATGGTGCTAAGCGAGTAATTTTTGCGTTGCCTCCACAGCCGTCGGATATTGCGCTTCCGATTTTGGATGACTACGCGAAGTTCGTATAGATCGGAAGTATATTTGGGGCGGGCAGAGCCGCCCCAAGATGTCTCATCATTTTAGGAAAGATTTTTGAAAGTCGCGATTTCGATTGGTGGATCTGCTCCTGTGGACATTATGTCGCAAATTAAATTTGCGATCTGTGCTGACGAAATGGGTGTGGATACGGTTTGGTCCGCGGAAGGCTGGGGAGAAGATGCCGTTACATCT
>CACEAA010000016.1 GCA_902557415.1 uncultured Pseudomonadota bacterium
CTACTAAAAGTGAGGCAGAAGATATCAAAAAGCAACTTGAAGATGCCGGCGCTTCAGCAGAGCTAAAATAGTATTTTAGGAGATATTGGCCGATAGGTTGTTGTTGAATTTGACAGCCTATATGGCTCGATTTTTTTGTATGCGAGTGATAACGCTGACGTAAATGTCGGCTTAATTAGGACGGGATAAAAATGGCGTACTCTTACACTGAAAAAAAGCGTATCCGGAAAGACTTCAGTAAGGCATCTACTATACTTGATGTACCTTATTTGCTAGGAACTCAGATAGAGTCCTACAAAAAGTTTTTACAGGAAGGTTTTGAGCCGGAAGGAAGGCTGAACTCAGGTTTGCACGCGGCATTTAAGTCTGTGTTTCCCATCGAAAGTTATTCTGGGACTGCCAGTTTAGCTTACGTTAGTTACCGACTTGGTGCTCCAGTTTTTGATGTAAAAGAATGTCAAGTAAGAGGTGCTACATATGCTACTTCATTGCGCGTAACCCTTAGGCTGGAAATATATGACAAAGAGGCTTCCGAGAAAGTAATAAAAGATGTGAGAGAGCAGGAAGTTTACATGGGTGAAATGCCACTCATGACCCCAAATGGTACTTTCGTTATTAATGGGACCGAGCGTGTGATTGTCAACCAATTGCATCGCTCCCCGGGCGTATTTTTTGACCATGACCGCGGGAAAACTCATTCTTCGGGAAAGCTCCTGTTTTCTGCCAGAGTAATACCTTATCGAGGCTCTTGGCTAGACTTTGAATTCGATCCTAAAGATCATTTATATGTTCGAATTGATAGACGTAGGAAGCTTCCTGCAACAGTTTTGCTAAGGGCTCTTGGCTTTAGTACGGAGAAGATTCTTGATACATTTTTTGAGAGAGATCGATTTACTTTCGATGGCGATCACGTACGGGTCGAAATCGTCGCTGAAAGATTGCGCGGAGAGACCCTGGAGTTTGATCTGGTTGACGCAAATGGCGAAATTTTGGTTGAGGCTGATAGAAGGATTACGGCACGGCATACTAAAGAAATAGAAGATAGGGGTATCAAAGAGATTGCTGTTCCAAGATCTTTTTTGGTGGGGAAGACATGCGCTCATGATGTCTTAGATACTGAAACGGGAGAAATTTTAGTAACAGCTAATACGGTGATTGACGAACAGTTGTTAGACACATTAGCGGAAAATGATATTAGTGAACTAGAGACTATTTTTGAAAATGATCTTGACCAAGGTGCGTACATGGCGCAGACGTTGCGGATTGACTCTACTGCTACGATGTTGGAAGCGCAGATCGAAATATATCGAATGATGCGACCTGGTGAGCCTCCGACGAAGGACGCGGCCGAAAATTTGTTCCGTAATCTGTTTTTTGCAGATGATCGCTATGATCTTTCTGCAGTCGGAAGAATGAAATTTAATAGAAGGGTCGGAAGAAGTGAAGAAGTTGGTTCCGGCGTGTTAGAAGAGCGTGACCTAATAGATGTGTTACGAGTGCTAATAGATATCCGGAATGGGAAAGGTGTGGTTGATGATATAGACCACTTGGGTAATCGTCGAGTACGAAGCGTAGGCGAAATGGCGGAAAACCAATTCAGAGTAGGTTTAGTTAGGGTTGAAAGAGCCGTGAGAGAGCGACTAAGCCTTGCGGAGTCAGAAGGATATATGCCTCAGGAGCTAATCAATGCGAAACCGGTGTCGGCCGTAATCAAGGAGTTTTTTGGTTCTAGCCAATTATCCCAGTTCATGGATCAAAATAATCCATTATCTGAAGTGACCCATAAGAGAAGAGTATCCGCATTGGGTCCGGGTGGACTAACTAGAGAACGAGCGGGCTTCGAAGTGAGAGACGTACACCCGACTCACTACGGAAGAGTTTGCCCGATTGAAACCCCCGAGGGGCCTAATATCGGATTAATTAATTCTCTTGCAGTATATGCGCGGACAAACAAGTTTGGATTCTTAGAAACGCCCTATAGGAAAGTCGACAATGGGATTGTGACCGATGATATTGAATATCTTTCAGCGATTGAAGAAGGCCAGTATCACATAGCTCAAGCGAACGCTACGGTTAATGCGAGCGGCAAATTAGAAGATGCGATGGTGTCTGCCCGTCATCAAAATGAGTTTATGATGGCGGTTTCGGAAAAAATAGATTACGTAGATGTTTCTCCGAGACAAATAGTCTCTGTTGCTGCGGCTTTGATTCCATTTTTAGAGCACGATGATGCTAACAGGGCGTTAATGGGTTCAAATATGCAGCGACAAGCAGTGCCTACGTTGCGGTCAGAGAAGCCATTAGTGGGAACTGGTATTGAACGTGCTGTAGCGAAAGATTCTGGCGTGACTGTAGTTGCGAAAAGGGGCGGAGAAGTTTACTCAGTTGATGCAAGTCGGATAGTCGTTCGGGCTTCGGACGACGAAACTAAAGTCGGGGAGTCTGGGGTAGACATATATAATCTGACAAAATATACCCGATCCAATCAGAACACCTGTATAAATCAGAAACCACTTGTAAAGGTGGGAGATATTGTTAGGTCGGGTGATGTGCTAGGGGATGGTCCTTCGACTGATTTTGGTGAGCTTGCACTCGGTCAGAACATGTTGATCGCTTTCATGCCTTGGAATGGTTATAACTTCGAGGACTCTATTTTAATTTCGGAGAGAGTAGTTCAGGAAGATCGATATACATCGATCCACATTGAAGAACTTACTTGTGTTGCTAGAGACACGAAGTTAGGTTCGGAGGAAATTTCAGGCGATATTCCGAATGTTAGCGAGAGCGCTTTATCCAAGTTGGACGAATCAGGTATCGTATATATTGGCGCCGAAGTGAACCCGGGAGATATTTTAGTTGGGAAAGTGACTCCGAAGGGAGAGACTCAGCTAACACCGGAAGAAAAGTTACTGCGAGCGATTTTTGGAGAGAAGGCATCGGACGTTAAAGATACTTCTCTGCGAGTGCCTTCTGGAATGACTGGGACAGTTATTGATGTACAAGTCTTTACCAGGGACGGAGTTGTGAAAGACGCGCGGGCAGTAGAAATCGAAGAAGCAGAAATCGCGCGCGTTAAAAAAGATTTAGATGATCAGTTAAAGATTATTTTGTCTGATTTATTCGAGCGAGTAGAGCGTTTACTCGTCGGTAAGGTCGCAGATAAAGGTCTTGGGCAAGTCAAGTCGGGAGCTAAGATTACTAAGCAAAATTTGTTAGAAATCGATCGTGAGCAGTGGTTTGATTTTCGACTGAAAAGTGAGTCAGCTTCAGAGCAACTTGAGCAGCTAGCTTCCCTGGCAGAGAATCACCGTAAAAGCTTGCGTGAAAAGCTCGAAGAAAAGCGCGCTAAATTAACAGCGGGTGATGATCTTGCTCCGGGTGTTCTAAAAATGGCTAAGGTATATCTCGCCGTTAAGCGAAGGATGCAGCCTGGAGACAAAATGGCTGGACGGCACGGTAATAAGGGTGTCGTATCAATGATAGTGCCAGTAGAGGATATGCCTCATACGGAAGATGGTCAGCCTGTCGATATAGTGTTAAATCCTTTGGGTGTGCCATCTCGAATGAATGTTGGACAAGTTTTGGAGACCCATCTGGGTTGGGCTGCTAAAGGTTGCGGTGAAAGGATCGGCGAGATGCTGGCGGCGGCGAAAAGCGCCGAAGAAATCAGGAGTTTTTTGCACAATATTTACAACACAAGTGGTAAACAGGAAGATTTAGACTCACTTACTGATGACGAGGTTTTTACTTTGTGCGATAACTTAAGGGATGGTGTGCCCATGGCCACTCCGGTGTTTGATGGAGCAGCTGAGAGTGAGATCAAAAAAATGTTGGATGTGGCTGGTCTTCCTTCTTCCGGACAGACGCAGCTGATTGATGGAAGGACTGGAGAAAAATTCGATAGACTCACAACGATTGGCTATATGTATATGCTTAAGTTAAACCATCTTGTGGATGATAAGATGCATGCTCGTAGTACAGGGCCTTATAGTTTGGTTACACAGCAGCCTTTGGGTGGAAAGGCTCAATTTGGTGGTCAAAGATTTGGTGAAATGGAGGTATGGGCGTTAGAGGCTTATGGTGCAGCGTATACCCTTCAAGAAATGCTAACGGTTAAGTCAGACGACGTGAACGGAAGGACTAAGATGTATAAGAATATAGTTGATGGTAATCATGAGATGGATGCTGGTATGCCGGAGTCGTTTAACGTTTTACTGAAAGAGTTGCGTTCACTTGGAATTGATATAGAGCTTGAAAACGACTAAAACGAATACATAAAAAATTATTGCAAAATTCGCTTTTAAGGAGCACTTATTGTGAAAGACCTACTAGATTTGTTAAGAAATCAGGGCACTACGGACGATTTTGATGCCATTTCAATCGGTTTATCTTCGCCTGAAAAAATTCGCTCTTGGTCCTATGGTGAGGTTAAGAAGCCGGAGACTATAAATTACCGGACTTTCAAGCCCGAGAGAGAGGGTTTATTCTGCGCAAAAATTTTCGGTCCTATCAAAGACTATGAGTGCCTGTGCGGCAAGTATAAGAGGCTAAAGCACCGAGGTGTTGTGTGCGAAAAATGTGGCGTCGAAGTTACCCTAGCCAAAGTGCGTAGGGAAAGAATGGGTCATATCGAGCTGGCCTCTCCGGTAGCACATATCTGGTATCTTAAGTCACTCCCCTCACGCATGGGTCTGCTACTTGACATGACTCTGAGAGAAATAGAGAGAATTCTGTATTTCGAAGCTTATGTCGTTGTTGAACCAGGCATGACGGATTTAGAAAAAGGTCAATCACTGTCTGAGGAGGCATATCTAGACGCATTAGAAGAGTACGGCGACGAATTCGATGCCAGAATGGGCGCGGAAGCGGTTTATGAGTTGTTGAAAAGCGTTGATATAAAGGAAGAGATAGCCAGTATTCGCGAGAGTCTTCCGAAAACTAACTCCGAAACTAAAATCAAGAAATACACTAAGCGTCTGAAATTACTTGAGGCTTTTGTGAGTTCGGGAAATCGGCCGGCCTGGATGGTTTTGAAAGTTTTACCTGTTTTACCCCCAGAGCTTCGGCCGCTAGTACCTCTTGACGGGGGAAGATTCGCCACTTCAGATCTAAATGATTTATATCGTCGCGTTATTAACCGTAACAACCGACTAAAACGATTATTAGATTTAAATGCGCCGGATATCATCGTCAGAAATGAGAAACGAATGCTCCAAGAATCTGTTGATGCGCTATTGGATAACGGTCGGCGTGGTAGAGCGATAACTGGAACAAACAAGTTACCGTTGAAATCTTTAGCCGACATGATTAAAGGAAAGCAAGGAAGGTTTAGACAAAATTTGTTAGGAAAACGAGTAGATTACTCGGGGCGGTCTGTGATAGTTGTTGGGCCCACTCTGAAGTTACATCAGTGCGGACTTCCGAAAAAAATGGCTCTTGAGCTTTTTCGGCCTTTCATCTTTAGTAAGTTAGAACTACAGGGTATGGCGACGACTATAAAGGCAGCTAAGAAAATAGTTGAAATGGAAGGTCCCGAGGTGTGGGATATTCTTGAGGACGTGATACGAGAGCATCCGATAATGCTCAATCGTGCGCCGACATTGCACCGATTGGGGATTCAGGCATTTGAGCCGGTGCTGATCGAAGGCAAGGCAATTCAGTTGCACCCATTAGTTTGTACGGCGTTCAACGCTGATTTTGATGGTGATCAAATGGCGGTACATGTGCCCTTGGCTCTAGAAGCGCAGTTAGAGGCGCGCAGCCTAATGATGTCTACTAATAATATCTTGTCGCCAGCGAATGGAGATCCGATTATAGTTCCAAGTCAGGACGTTGTATTAGGCTTGTACTATATGACCCGGGAATCGAAGTCTGCTCGAAGCAAGGTCTTGCGCCCATTTTCCGACGTAAACGAAGTACACCGTGCGTTTGAAACTAACCAGGTTGATATTCATGCAGAGTGTAAGGTTAGGATGGAACTCTCGGAATTCAATGATGAAGGTGAACTTGAAACGCGAACCGAAATTGTTGATACGACAATAGGGCGAGCATTATTGTCGAGTATTGTTCCGAAAGGACTCCCTTTCAAATTAGTGAATAAGGTTCTGAATAAAAGAGCCATCTCTACGTTATTCGATAGATGTTATCGAGTAGTAGGATTGAAAGATACGGTCATTTTTGCTGATCAACTTATGTATGCTGGTTTTAGTCACTCAACGCGAGCAGGAATATCAATAGGTATTGACGATATGGTGGTTCCTGATGAGAAACAAACTATTATTTCTGATGCTGAGAAAAGTGTTAATGAGATTGAAGAGCAGTATGCGTCCGGTCTAGTAACGACTGGTGAGCGGTACAATAAGGTAGTCGATATCTGGTCTCATACTAACGATCAAGTCGCGAAGGCGATGATGAATAAGTTAGGTACAGAGACGGTTATGGCGGAAAGCGGCGATGAAGTCGAACAGCCCTCATTCAACTCGATATATATGATGGCGGACTCCGGCGCGCGAGGTTCGGCTGCGCAAATTCGTCAATTAGCCGGAATGCGAGGCCTTATGGCAAAGCCAGATGGTTCTATTATTGAAACGCCAATAACCGCTAACTTCCGAGAAGGACTAAATGTTTTACAGTATTTCATTTCAACACACGGAGCTCGAAAAGGACTGGCGGATACCGCATTGAAGACTGCAAACTCAGGGTATTTGACAAGACGATTAGTAGATGTAGCTCAGGATCTGGTGGTATCAGAGGATGATTGCGGAACCGTCAACGGGTTAGTCATGAGACCGGTTATTGAGGGCGGAGATGTGATTGAGGCGTTAGGTGATAGGATTCTAGGAAGGACTGTCGCCGCGGATGTTTCAAAATCTGGTACCGACAATGAGATACTAGTGTCAGCAGGCACCTTGATCGATGAGAAATGGGTCGAAATATTAGATGAGAATGGGATTGACGAGGTAACTGTTAGAACTCCTATCACCTGCGAAACACGTTATGGGGTCTGTGCAGCGTGCTATGGTCGAGATTTGGCTAGAGGGCACAGGGTCAATAGAGGGGAAGCCGTTGGAGTTATCGCGGCACAATCAATAGGTGAGCCAGGAACTCAGCTTACAATGCGTACCTTTCATATAGGTGGGGCGGCTTCTAGGGCCGTAGCAGTGAATAGTGTTGAAGTTAATGTAAGTGGTACCTTGAAGTTAGAAAACATGAAAACACTAGCGCGTAAAGATAACTTTATTTCTGTTTCGCGTTCTGGAGAATTAGTTGTAAGTGATGATTCAGGGAGAGAGAGAGAGCGCTATAAAGTTCCGTATGGCAGTGAAATTAGTGTTGCTGATGGGGCGGAAGTTCGCGCAGGACAAGTTGTTGCGACTTGGGATCCACATACTCATCCGATAATATCCGAGGTTGCCGGAGTCGCAGAGTTTGAGAATATTGAGATGGGCGTGACGGTAGCAAAGGAATTAGATGATATTACAGGATTGTCGAGTATAGTGGTCATTGATTCTAAGCAAAGAGCTGCTCACGCCCGAGAAATGCGCCCGATGCTTAAAATAGTCGATAAGAACGGTAAAGAACTGAAAATTCCTGGTACCGACATTCCTGCCCACCATTTCCTGCCAGGTAATGCTGTTATTACCACATCCGAGCGACAAGAGGTAAGTGTGGGTGATGTTTTAGCTCGGATGCCACAAGAATCAAGTAAAACACGAGATATTACCGGCGGATTGCCGCGTGTAGCTGATTTGTTTGAGGCGCGTAAGCCAAAGGATCCGGCCATCCTAGCTGAGGCAACCGGTACCGTTTCTTTTGGCAAGGATACGAAAGGGAAGCAAAGGCTAGTCATCACAGATAAAGACGGTGTTCAGGTAGAGAGCTTGATTCCTAAGTGGCGCCATGTAAATGCATATGAGGGTGAGCATCTGGAGAAAGGTGAGGAGGTCTGTGACGGCTCTCCTGATATGCAGGATATTCTGCGACTCAAAGGGATACCAGAACTTACTCGCTATATTGTAAATGAAGTACAGGATGTGTACCGCTTGCAGGGTGTGAAAATCAACGATAAACATATTGAAACAATCGTTCGTCAGATGTTAAGAAAAGTAGAAATAGTTTCAGGAGGAGACACAGAGTTCTTGAAAGGCGAACAAGTTGAGAGGGAGCGACTTAGGGAAGAAAATGATCGTGTAAGAGAGAATGGCGGCGAAGAAGCTACTTACAATCAAATGCTCTTAGGGATCACCAAGGCTTCGCTAGCTACGGAGTCGTTCATATCGGCAGCATCTTTTCAGGAAACAACGCGTGTCTTAACTGAAGCATCTGTTACAGGTAAGAAGGATGTTTTAAGAGGCTTGAAAGAAAACGTTATAGTGGGAAGGCTGATTCCGGCTGGTACAGGGTACGCGTACCACCAAGACCGTAAATTGAATCAGAATCAGAATCCAGCTGATATTCAGGCGGCATTAGCGGCAGAAATCGACGCTGGACTGATTGCTGAGCTGCAAGAAGTTGACAATGTTGAGGATAACGGAGGAACGGCTTCCGAAAGTGCCTAAATTTGTTGACAAACCGGTGCTAGAACTCTAATATTCGCCGGCTACGACAGTCCGATCTGCGGTAAGGACTGTTTATTTTTTATTGTCTATTCCGGCTGGTTCCCTGTTAACTACTTGCCCGAACAAAAAATCGCGACTTTGAGCGCAGGATTTATTGTCTTCAGGTAGTTTAAGTGATTAGCGAGAGAGATTTTTATTTTAATTAGGTGCTGTGTGAAATATGCCGACTATTAATCAATTAGTACGTAAGCCCAGGAAGCGCGTGCGAGAAAAAAGTAACGTGCCTGCCCTCGAGGCATGTCCACAAAAGCGAGGGGTGTGCACTCGGGTGTATACAACAACTCCTAAGAAGCCCAATTCGGCTTTGAGAAAAGTTGCGAGGGTTAGACTTACAAATGGACAAGAGGTTACTACATATATAGGTGGAGAAGGTCATAATTTGCAGGAGCACTCAGTTATTCTAATCAGAGGAGGACGTGTGAAGGATCTCCCGGGTGTTCGTTATCACACTGTTCGCGGTACCTTGGATACGTCTGGAGTGACTGATAGGCGTCGTGGTCGTTCGAAATATGGCGCGAAGCGTCCAAAATAAGTTAAGGTTAAAGGTTTTTAAATATGTCAAGACGTCGCGTCGCATCTAAAAGAGAGATATTGCCTGACCCGAAGTATGGTGATTCCGTTCTGGCTAAATTTATAAATTTAGTCATGTCCTCGGGCAAAAAGGCAGTTGCAGAGCGCATTGTTTACGGTGCACTAGGCCAAGTTGAAGAAAAAAGTTCGGGAAGTGGTCTCGATATGTTTAAGCAGGCACTAGAGAATGTTGAGCCGAAAGTTGAAGTTAAGTCGAGGCGAGTTGGTGGTGCGACCTATCAAGTGCCTGTGGAGGTGCGATCTAGTAGGCGAGTAACTTTAGCTATGAGATGGTTGGTGGAAGCATCTCGTAAGAGAAATGAAAAATCTATGGGACAGAGGCTCGCTGGAGAAATTCTAGAGGCATGCGAAAATAGAGGCTCCGCGGTTAAAAAACGTGAAGATACTCACAAAATGGCGGAAGCGAATAGAGCTTTTTCGCATTACCGTTGGTAGTTTGGAATTTAGAGTTTGTTATCGTGTCTCGAATTACGCCAATCGAAAATTATAGAAATATTGGTATCATGGCACATATTGATGCCGGTAAAACTACTACCACAGAAAGAATTCTATATTACACGGGGGTTTCTCATAAGATAGGAGAGGTTCACGATGGTGCGGCAGTCATGGACTGGATGGAGCAAGAACAAGAGCGCGGAATAACTATCACTTCTGCTGCGACAACTTGTTTTTGGGGTGGAATGAGAGGGCAGTTTCCGGAGCATAGAATAAATATAATTGACACGCCTGGCCACGTTGACTTCACGATTGAAGTTGAGAGGTCGCTCCGGATACTTGATGGTGCGATCGCCGTGTTTTGTGCAGTTGGAGGCGTAGAACCACAAAGTGAAACTGTTTGGCGTCAAGCTGATAAGTACAAGGTTCCTAGGCTTGCCTTTGTTAACAAGATGGATCGTTCCGGTGCGGATTTCGATCGTGTAGTAAGCATGATGTCAGAAAGACTTGGCGCAAATGCGGTGCCCGTACAATATCCTATAGGTGCAGAGGAGTCATTCGAAGGAGTCGTTGATCTTCTGACAATGAAGGCTATTTATTGGAACGATAGTGATATGGGAACCACATTTGAAGAAAGAGAGATCCCAGAAAACTTAGTTTTTAAATGCGAGGCTCTCAGAGAGCGAATGGTAGAGATAGCGGCTGAAGTCTCCGATACTCTGACTGAAAAATATTTAGATGGAAATGCACTTTCCGAGAGCGAAATCAGGGACGGACTTCGGAAACGTACGCTTAAAAACGAAATAATCCCTATATTATGTGGATCAGCCTTTAAAAATAAGGGAGTTCAAGGTCTTCTCGATGCGGTTTTGGAGCTATTGCCTTCGCCAGTCGAGGTAAAGCCAGTTTTCGGTGATAGCCCTAATGGGGACGAGAGAGTTTTATGCGAAGCGGATGACAATAAGCCGTTTTCTGCTTTGGCTTTTAAAATAGCTACTGATCCTTTTGTCGGAAGTTTGTCGTTTTTTAGGGTCTACTCTGGTGTTGTAAAGGCAGGAGATAGTGTTTACAACGCCGTTAAGGGGAAAAAAGAGAGGTTGGGGCGCCTATTACAAATGCACGCTAATAGTCGCGAAGAAATTAATGAAGTCAGGGCGGGTGATATTGCTGCGGCTGTAGGTCTGAAAGAAGTTACTACAGGAGACACTTTATGTGATGCAAAAAAAGTAGTGATTTTAGAGAAGATCGAATTCCCAGATCCGGTTATCGCTGTCGCTGTTGAGCCGAGAACGCAGAGTGATCAAGACAAAATGGTTGTTGCTTTGCAGAAATTGTCTGCGGAAGATCCATCTTTTAATGTGTCGACAGATGAAGAGTCTGGGCAAACTATTATTGCCGGGATGGGGGAATTACATCTAGAAATTATAGTTGATCGTATGAAGCGAGAATTTCAGGTAGACGCAAATGTTGGAAAGCCGCAAGTAGCTTATCGTGAGACTGTTCGGGATGTAGTAGAGAAAGCTGAGGCTAAGTTTGTTCGTCAAACGGGCGGTAGAGGTCAGTACGGCCACGTAATACTAAAAATAGAGCCGCTTGCTCAAGGCGAGGGGTTTGAATTTGTGGATCAAATCGTTGGAGGCACTATCCCAAAAGATTATGTCGGCGCGGTGGAAAAAGGTGTGCAGGAAGCACTGCAAAATGGTGTATTAGGTGGCTATAAAGTAGTGGACGTTCGAGTGACTTTATATGACGGTTCGTACCATGACGTCGACTCTAGCGAAGTCGCATTTAAGGTAGCTGCCGCGATGGCATTTAGGGACGGGGCGAAAGAAGGTAGGCCAGTGTTGCTAGAGCCAGTGATGAATGTGGAGGTAGCAACGCCTGAAGAGTATCTTGGAACGGTTAATGGTGACCTTAATAGACGAAGAGGTGTATTGCTAGGGACAGAAGATGCCCCCGGTGGGGCGGTAATTAAAGCGGATGTTCCTTTGGCTGAAATGTTTGGATACGCTACTGATTTGCGATCGGGAACAAAAGGGCGAGCTACCTACTCAATGGAGTTCTCGAAATACGCACAGGCGCCGCAGAGCGTGAGTAACGTAGTTACAAGAAGAGTATAGGACTTTTGGTTTAAATTTATAGAGTATTATCGAAAAAAGAGGGTTGGCAATCATGTCTAAGGAAAAATTTGAAAGGTCGAAACCGCATGTCAATGTGGGGACTATTGGTCACGTTGATCATGGCAAGACTACGCTAACGGCGGCGCTTACGATCATTTCAGCTAAGAATTTCGGTGGTGAGACGAAGGCATATGATCAAATAGATAATGCACCGGAAGAGAGAGAACGCGGCATCACGATTGCTACGGCGCATGTTGAATATGAAAGCGAGAGTCGGCATTACGCTCACGTTGATTGTCCCGGACACGCGGATTATGTGAAGAATATGATCACCGGTGCGGCGCAGATGGATGGCGCTATTCTAGTTTGTAGTGCAGCTGATGGTCCTATGCCACAGACTCGAGAGCACATTCTTTTGGCGCGCCAAGTTGGTGTACCAAAGATTGTTGTTTACTTAAATAAGGCCGATATGGTTGATGACGCAGAGCTACTTGAACTTGTTGAGATGGAAGTTAGGGAGTTATTAGATCTGTATGAATATCCGGGAGATGATACTCCAGTCATTATTGGCAGTGCCTTGAAAGCGGTTGAAGGTGATGATAGCGATATAGGTTCAGAATCTATAAATAAGCTAGTTGCGGCGATGGACGATTTCATACCTATTCCTGAACGCCCTGTCGATCAGCCTTTTTTATTGCCTATAGAAGACGTCTTTTCCATTTCGGGCAGAGGTACGGTAGTTACAGGCCGAGTAGAAAGAGGGAAAGTGATTGTTGGTGAAGAAATAGAGATTGTCGGCATTAAAGATACTCAAAAAACTACATGTACTGGTGTTGAGATGTTCCGCAAGTTGCTTGATGAAGGACAAGCTGGTGATAACGTTGGTGTACTTTTGAGAGGGACAAAGCGAGAAGAAGTTGAGAGGGGGCAAGTTTTATGTGCTCCAGGCTCAGTTAATCCTCATACTCATTTTGAAGCCGAAGTCTATGTGCTGTCGAAAGAAGAAGGAGGTAGGCATACTCCATTTTTTAATAATTATCGGCCTCAATTTTATTTTCGGACAACAGACGTAACCGGAGCGGTGGAGTTGTCTGAAGGGATAGAGATGGTAATGCCAGGTGATAATGTCAAAGTAACAGTAAAACTAATTAATCCCATTGCAATGGAAGAGGGCTTGCGTTTTGCTATCCGAGAGGGTGGGCGTACAGTTGGAGCCGGTGTTGTTGCGAAGATTATTGAATAATAAACAAATAGTACTTAGCAGAATAATATGACTCAACAAATTATAAGAATAAGGCTCAAGGCCTTCGATCACAGACTCATTGATCAGTCGACTCGAGAGATTGTCGAGACTGCTAAGAGGACTGGTGCGCAAATAAAAGGGCCAATACCTCTTCCAACAAAGATGGAACGGTTTACTGTCCTGATTTCTCCTCATGTCAATAAAGATGCTAGAGATCAGTACGAAATTCGAACTCATAAGCGGTTATTGGATATAGTCAATCCGACCGACAAAACTGTTGACGCGTTGATGAAACTAGATCTCGCTGCTGGCGTCGATGTTCAGATAAAACTTAATTAGTTGTTAGGGGAAATAGTTAAATGAGTTTGGGACTAATTGGTGTAAAGCGGGGAATGACTCGGATATTTACTGAAGATGGAGTTTCTACGCCGGTCACTGTGCTTGAGGTGTTAGCTAATCGTGTGGTCAGAACTAAATCAGTTGATTCAGATGGATATAAAGCGGTACAGGTCACATACGGGGAAATCCACAAAAACAGAATTAATAAGGCGTTAGCTGGGGAATACAAGAAAGCTGGTGAGCTTCCGGGAAAAGGTCTTTGGGAATTTCGGTTAGATGTTGGAGAGGGTGATGAGCTTGTCCCGGGTGTAGAGATACCTCTAAATTTGTTTCAAGAAGGGGAGGCAGTCGACGTTAGCGGAACTAGTATAGGTAAAGGCTTCGCTGGAACTATAAAGCGGCACAATTTTAAAGGACAGGATGCTAGCCATGGTAATTCCATATCACATCGGGTACCTGGCTCTATAGGGCAGTGCCAAACACCTGGCCGAGTTTTTAAAGGGAAGAAGATGGCTGGGCAGATGGGTAACAAAAAATGTACTGTTCAGGGCTTAAAGATAGTTAAAGTGGATACGGAGAGGAGATTGCTTTTAGTAAAAGGCGCGGTGCCCGGAGCTAAAGGCGGAGAACTGGTGATTCAGCCAGGAATAAAAAATCGGAAATAAGTGAATAAAATGGAATTGCAACTTCAAACAATTACAAGTAGTCCGCCAGTTGGGAAAACTGAGGTATCAGAAACGGTATTCGGTAAGGATTACAACGAGGCTTTAATACATCAAGTAGTAACTGCTTATATGGCTGCTGGGAGAAGTGGAACAAAGGCTCAAAAAACGCGCTCCGAGGTCAGAGGCGGTGGGAAAAAACCGTGGAATCAAAAAGGAGGGGGAAGAGCAAGAGCTGGTACTAGTCGTGGCCCGTTATGGAGAAGCGGGGGGCAGACTTTCGCAGCGAAACCAAGAGACTTTAGTAAAAAGGTCAACCGAAAAATGTATAGAGGCGCTATGCGCTCGATATTGTCTGAGTTGGTGAGGCTCAATAGACTGATCGTTGTAGAAAATTTTGATATTGACTCTCCGAAGACAAAATTGGTAATTGCCAGCTTGAGAAATTTGGGTCTGGACGAGGCGCTGATTGTCTGCAGTGAGCCAAGTGAAAATTTAATTTATGCTTTTCGAAATATACCCAATGTAGGATTGATTGAAGCAAGCACAATTGACCCAGTTGTGCTTGTCGCTTTTAAGAATGTTGTTGTAACTCGTCAAGCGTTGTCAGAGATAGAGAGTATGCTGAAATGAACCAAGAGAGGATTTTGCAAATATTGGTCGAGCCCAAGGTGACTGAAAAAAGCGCCAGATTATCTGAAAAACATGGGCAATATATGTTCCATGTCTTAAATGATGCTTCTAAACCGGAAATAAAGACAGCCGTAGAGCAACTTTTTAACGTTGAGGTCTCTTCTGTTACTACGGCAATGGTAAAGCCGCGCACGCGCCGTTTTCGAAATCGGATAGGTGTCAAAAACTCTTGGAAGAAGGCGTTTGTATCTCTCAAAGATGGTTTTGAAATAGACTTCCTGGGTGGAGATTAATTGATATGGCGTTAAAGAAAGCTAATCCAACGTCCCCCGGTCGGCGCGGCGTAGTCGCGGTAGTAAATACCGATTTACATAAAGGTGAGCCCTATGGGCCGCTACTGGAACAGCAATCGAGAAAGTCTGGTAGAAACAATGCTGGCCGTATTACGGTGCGGCACAGAGGTGGAGGTCACAAACAGAGATACCGAGTAATCGATTTCAAGCGAGATAAAGATGGCATCGATGCAAAGGTTGAACGTTTGGAGTACGATCCAAATCGATCGTCGCACATAGCATTGCTTTTATACGGTGATGGAGAAAGACGTTATATAGTTGCACCCAAGGGCGTCAAAGCCGGTGATGTGGTACGTTCTGGCCCTGACGCGGCCATTCAGTCTGGTAATTGTTTGCCCCTCAGAAATATTCCAGTCGGTACGATAGTGCATTGTGTGGAGATGAAACCGTCTAAAGGAGCTCAGATAGCTCGAAGTGCTGGAGGAGGTGTGCAGTATCTTGCGCGAGAGGGTGCGCATGCCACATTGAGGCTGCGTTCTGGTGAAATGAGGAAAGTACCTATAGAGTGCCGGGCAACTGTGGGAGAAGTAGGTAATCAAGAGCATTCGCTCAGATCTTTGGGAAAAGCAGGTGCCAAACGTTGGAGGGGTGTTAGACCCACGGTCAGGGGCGTCGCGATGAACCCCGTAGATCATCCGCACGGTGGTGGTGAAGGACGCACTTCGGGTGGCAGACATCCAGTCAGCCCATGGGGACAGCCGACCAAAGGTGCTAAAACTAGAAGTAATAAGCGCACAAATAACATGATTGTTCGTAGACGTAATAAAAAATAGGGGTTGAGATAAGTATGCCACGTTCGATTAAAAAAGGGCCTTTCGTTGATCATCATTTGGCTAAAAAAATACAGGATGCAATAGCGAATAATGAAAAACGTCCCATTAAGACATGGTCTCGCAGATCGGTAGTGTTGCCCGATATGATTGGCCTTACTATTGCGGTTCATAATGGTAGGCAACATATGCCAGTTTTTATTAATGAAAATATGGTCGGACATAAATTGGGCGAATTTGCTCCGACCAGAACCTTTCGTGGGCATATTGGCGATAAAAAAGCTCAATAAATTAAGGATAGGTGATATAGATGACTACTGTGGCGAAATTGAAAAATGCACGAATAGCCGCACAAAAAGTGCGGTTAGTGGCCGATCAAGTGCGTGGTTTACAGGTAGAGAAGGCTCTTGATATTTTGATGTTCAGTGAAAAAAAGGCTGCTGGGTTAATTAAAAAATTGCTAGAGTCCGCTATCGCTAATGCTGAGAACAATGATGGAGCTGACATAGATGAGTTAGTGGTTAGTCATATTTCCGTAGATGAAGGACCTACTATGAAACGCTGGAGAGCGCGTGCGAGAGGAAGAACAGCGCAAATTTTAAAGAGAACTAGTCACACCACGATAAAAGTTGAAGAACTGGGGCAGTAATTATGGGTCAAAAAGTACATCCCTATGGAATTAGGTTAGGCATAGTTAAAGATTGGACGTCTACTTGGTATGTTGAAAACAAACAATATGCCGATTACCTGAATATTGATTTGGCCGTGCGAGACTTATTAAGGAAGAAGTTGGCACATGCGTCAGTGAGCCGCATACAGATAGAGCGTCCTGCAAATAATGCTCGAATTATTATTCATACAGCGCGGCCGGGCATAGTGATAGGAAAGAAAGGAGAAGATATCGATTCTCTCAGAAAGCAAGTTTCAGCGTTTATGGGTGTGCCTGTGCATATGAGTGTGGAGGAAATTAGAAAGCCTGAGCTTGATGCTTTATTGGTTGCTGAATCGGTTGCCCAGCAGTTAGAGCGAAGAATTATGTTCAGACGAGCCATGAAGCGAGCGGTCGCAAATACTATGAGACTTGGCGCGGAGGGTATTAAAATATTTGTTTCCGGTAGATTAAACGGGGCAGAGATTGCTAGGTCTGAATGGTATAGGGAAGGGCGAGTTCCGTTACATACCCTTCGAGCGGATATCGACTATGGCATAGCAAGAGCAAATACGACATACGGTGTGATAGGGGTGAAGGTGTGGATTTTTAAAGGTGAAGTAGTGCAATCAGCTGTGGCACCTGACTCAGAAGCTGAACCAGCTGAGGCTGAAATTATTGCCGGCGCAGGTGCTTAGTTTTTACCTAGCGCGAAACAGGATTAAAATTATGTTACAACCGAAGAACACAAAGTTTAGAAAGCAAATGAAGGGCCGCAATCGAGGAATAGCGACCCGCGGTAACAAAGTAAGCTTTGGCGAATACGCTCTGAAGGCCACTACTAGTGGGCGAATCACAGCCAGGCAAATAGAGGCGGCGCGAAGAGCTATTACTCGATATGTGAAAAGAGGCGCTAAAGTTTGGATTAGAATTTTCCCTGATAAGCCTATCACCAAAAAGCCATTAGAGGTTAGACAAGGTAAGGGTAAAGGTAATGTCGAATATTGGGTCGCGCAAGTTAAGCCCGGTACCGTGTTATACGAAATGGAAGGTGTCTCCGAAGAATTAGCAAGAGAAGCTATGAGACTAGCTAGCGCCAAACTTCCGGTGAGAACTACTTTTGCGATAAGGACGGCTCTCTAATGAAAATGAAAGAAATGCGAGAGAAATCGATAGCGGACTTAGATGAGCTGCTGATAGAAACTCGGAAGAAACAATTTGGGATGAGGATGCAGACCGGCTTTGGCCAGGAAGCGCGAGCAAGTGAGATCAGGGCTGCCAGAAAAGATGTGGCGCGAATCAAAACGTTGCTCACTGAATTACGGAATGGAGGCGGAACGTGAGTGAAGTAGTTAACGTACCTCGGAGTGTTGTAGGTAAAGTAGTCAGTGCGGGTATGGATAAAACCATCTCAGTGTTAGTAGAACGTCAAGTGGAACACCCTCTATATCGAAAATTTGTCAGGAAGTCCTCAAAAATATTTGCGCATGATGAAGAAAATAGTTGTTCAAATGGCGATATAGTATCGATAGAGGAATGTAGACCCCTTTCTAAGAAAAAGAGCTGGCGGCTTCAGAAGATAATAGAAAAGGTCACTGTGATTTAAATGAACATCAAGTTAAAAAGGTGTCGGAGTTAGATATGATCCAGATGCAGACAATGCTGGATGCCGCAGATAATAGCGGCGCTAGAAGACTAATGTGTATAAAAGTCTTGGGTGGTTCCAAAAGACGTTATGCGGGTATTGGAGATGTAATCAAAGTGACCGTGAAAGAAGCTATTCCTCGAGGCAAGGTCAGAAAAGGTGAGGTATTTGATGCAGTTGTTGTGAGGACTAGAAAAGGCGTGAGAAGAGCAGACGGTTCATTGATTAGGTTCGATGGAAATGCGGCGGTGCTTTTAGATAAGCAGCTTGCTCCGGTAGGAACAAGGATATTTGGTCCGGTTACCCGTGAGTTACGTGGTGATAAATTTATGCGGATAGTGTCGTTAGCACCTGAAGTACTGTGATATTGGAAAGACGCAGGAAAGTTAGATGAATAAAATAAGAAAAGGTGACGAGGTTTTTGTAAGGGTCGGGAAAGATCGCGGAAAACGGGGTTCTGTTACGAAAGTAATGCCTAACGGCAGAGTGATCGTGCAGGGAGTAAACATCGTTAAACGTCATACTAAACCTAACCCTCAGCTTAATAAACCTGGGGGCATTATAGAAAAAGAATCTTCTTTAGATATTTCTAATGTTGCGATATTTAATCCTGTTACTGAAAAACCAGATCGGGTTGGATTTCGGTCACTAGAAGATGGTAAAAAGGTGCGATTTTTTAAATCAAATGGGGAAGTTATCGATGTCTAGTGAAGTAAAGCATAATAACCCTCGTCTCAAGACAGAGTACCAAGAAGTTGTTGTCCAAAAGCTGATGGATCAGTTCAAATACTCTAGCAGCATGGAATTACCCCAAGTAACAAAGATCACTTTAAATATGGGCGTTGGCGAGGCAGTAGCGGATAAAAAAGTCATTGAGCATGCGGTCAAGGATATGACATTAATCGCAGGACAAAAACCAGTTGTCACTATTTCTAGGAAATCTATAGCGGGTTTTAAAATAAGAGATGGTATGCCTATTGGGGTAAAAGTAACATTGCGCCGCACGCGAATGTACGAATTTTTGGATAGGCTAATTAATATCGCTATACCCAGAATTCGGGATTTTCGTGGTTTGAGTCCTAGAGCATTTGATGGTCGCGGTAATTACAGTATGGGCATTAAGGAACAGATTATTTTTCCTGAAATTGATTATGACAAAATAGATACGCTGCGTGGGATGGATATATGTATAACAACTTCCGCTCGCGATGACGCAGAAGGTAGGGCGCTTCTCGAAGCGTTTAACTTTCCCTTTAGGAGTTAGATAAATGGCTAAGAAGTCTATGGTAAACCGCGAATTAAAAAGAGCACGACTTGTCCGCAAGTTTGCGGCCAAGCGAAAGGAATTAAAGCTCGTGATGAGCGACCAAAAGAAATCCTATGAGGAGAGAGAGGAAGCGAGGTTACGATTTCAGAAGCTACCCCGTGACTCTAGCCCGTCACGCGGTCGAAATCGGTGTAAGTTAACTGGACGCCCTCACGGATACTATAGGAAATTTGGATTAGGTAGGAATGAGCTTAGGCGGTTGGCTATGGAAGGTCATATTCCTGGTTTAGTTAAGGCGAGTTGGTAAAAGGTAGTAGTTTTTTATGAGTATGCAAGATCCGATCAGTGATATGTTGACCAGGCTAAGAAACGGGCATTCGCGGTTAAAGCAGAAGGTATCAATGCCTTCGTCTAATAAAAAGGTGGCTATAGCGCAAGTGCTAAAGGACGAGGGCTATATAGTTGATTTTGAGGTCGTTGGAGATGCTGCTAACAAATCTTTGACGATAGAACTCAAATATCATGACGGTAAGGCAGTGATTGAGAAAATTTCTAGAGTTAGTCGACCTGGATTGAGAGTCTATCGATCTAAAGACGAAATTCCTTCTGTTGTCGGAGGTTTAGGAGTGGCAATTGTGTCGACGTCCAAAGGTTTAATGAGCGATCGCAAGGCGCGTGCTCAGGGTGTGGGCGGCGAAATTATTTGCTCGGTTTACTAAGGGATATAAAGCAATGTCACGAATTGGAAAAATGCCGGTAGAACTGCCAAGTACTGTCACAGTTAGACTAGACGGAGAAATCGTTCACGTTAAGGGAGCGAAAGGCGAGCTTCATCATCGTATGCACAGTTTGGTGAGTGCAAACATTGAAAATGACATTCTGACCGTAGGAGTGAAAGATGAGTCGATCGAAGCTTCGGCTCTTTCCGGGACAACACGGGCGCTCCTAAATAATATGGTTACCGGAGTCACAGTTGGTTTTGAAAAAAAGTTAGATATCGTAGGAGTAGGTTATAGAGCGCAAGTGCAGGGTAAGAAGTTGAATTTGTCGCTAGGTTTTTCGCATTCGGTTGTTTACGAAATTCCGGAGGGAGTACAAATTGAGACTCCTAGTCAGACAGAAATCATAGTCAAAGGGATTGACAAACAACAGGTTGGTCAAGTCGCTGCAAATATTCGTGCTTACAGAGAACCAGAACCTTACAAAGGAAAGGGAGTCCGGTACTCCGATGAAATCATAGTGAAAAAAGAAGCTAAAAAGGCGTAGTTACTAAGATGAAAAAGATAAATTCTCGTCAACGTAGAGCCACGAAAATACGTGCCGTGATACGCAAACAAAATAGTTTGCGACTATGCGTGAATCGGACTCCTAAACATACTTATGCGCAAATTTTTTCTTCCGACGGGAGTTCGGTTTTAGTAAGTGCGTCTACAGTTGAAAAAGGGTTTAGTGATGAAGGAGTTGGACGTGGTAACGTCAATGCTGCTGCGCAAATTGGTAAGTTAGTTGCCGAGAGAGCTGTGGCGCTAGGGATTACAGAAGTGGCGTTCGATCGGTCCGGGTATAAATATCATGGAAGAGTTAAGGCGCTTGCCGACGCTGCCCGTCAACACGGGTTGAAATTTTAGGAGTAAGTTGAGCTTATGAGTTTTAAAAAAGGACCTTCTGATAATAATGACGGGTATCTCGAGAAGTTAATTAATGTTAACCGTGTTGCTAAAGTTGTTAAGGGTGGAAGAATATTTGGTTTCACTGCGTTGACGGTGGTTGGCGACGGGGCAGGAAGAGTTGGGTTTGGTCGTGGAAAAGCCAGGGAGGTCCCAATTGCCATACAGAAAGCGATGGAAAACGCTAGGAAAAATATGACAGAAATAGATATTAATGGCTCAACGTTACAGTATGCCTTAGTTGGCACACATGGCGCCGCTAAAGTTTATATGCAACCGGCCTCTGATGGTACTGGTATAATTGCTGGAGGTGCGATGCGTGCGGTTTTTGAGGTTTTGGGTGTTAACAATGTTTTGGCGAAGTGCATAGGAACGACTAATCCTGTAAACGTTGTCAGAGCGACGATCAATGGATTGAGATCAATGTCTTCTCCCGACCGGATGGCAGCAAAGCGTGGGAAGACAGTAGAAGAGATTCGAGGTTAATGTTGTGGCTACAAAAAAATTAAGTGTTACCCTCGTAAAAAGTCTTAATGGACGGCTACTAAAGCACAAGGAATGTGCCCGTGGTTTAGGTTTAACGCGAATCAGGCAAAATGTCGAGGTCATCGATACGGTAGAGAATAGAGGTATGGTAAATAAAATTAACTATATGCTTAAAGTAGAGGAGATCTAGGTCGTGGAGTTGAACAGCCTGAAACCAGCACATGGTTCAAAAAAATTAAGAAAGAGAGTTGGGCGAGGAGGAGGTTCCGGTCTCGGGAAAACTAGCGGCCGAGGCCATAAAGGTCAAAAATCTCGTTCGGGTGGGTATCACAAAGTTGGGTTTGAGGGTGGCCAGATGCCTCTACAGAGACGGCTGCCTAAATTTGGATTTCATTCACGGTCAGCACGTTATAGCGATGAGGTACGGTTGCACGAAATAGATTCGATGGGTATCGACAATATAGATCTGTTGCATCTCCGTGCCTCTGGTCTCGTAGCCCATGATGTGACTCGAGTAAAAATCATAGATTCTGGTGATGTTAACCGACCAGTTAAATTAAAAGGATTGTTGGTTACGAAGGGCGCCCGCGTGAAGATTGAGGCAGCTGGCGGGGAAGTGGCGGAATAAAGTGGCAACAACGGCTAATCAACTTGGAAAGATGACCGAACTCCGGCAAAGAATATTCTTTTTGCTCGGGGCGTTGCTAGTGTTTCGGATTTGCACGCATATACCTGTTCCGGGTATAAATCCGGTGGCGTTAAATGCTCTGTTTGAGCAACAGAGGGGCTCCATCTTGGACATGTTTAATATGTTCTCCGGGGGCGCTCTTGAGAGATTTTCAGTCGTCGCATTGGGTATTATGCCGTATATTTCAGCCTCTATTATTATGCAACTGTTAACGGTTGTGCATCCGAAGTTAGAACAGTTGAAGAAAGAAGGCGAATCAGGAAGAAGGAAGATCAATCAACTTACTAGGTATTTTACCGTCGTGCTGTGTCTTTTCCAGTCTATCGGAGTTGCGATTATGTTAGAACAACAGACCGCGGCGGGTCTTCAGCTAGTCATAACTCCTGGTTTAGCATTTAAGATTACGTGTGTTTCGACCCTAGTTTCAGGTACATTGTTTTTAATGTGGCTGGGAGAACAAGTAACTGAACGCGGGATAGGGAATGGGATTTCGATGATTATATTTGCTGGTATAGTAGCTGGCTTGCCCGCTGCTGTCGCAGGCACACTAGAACTTTCGAGGACTGGAGAGCTATCGATAATACTTGTTTTGTTGCTGTTGCTTTTAGCCGTTGCGGTAACAGGTTTTGTTGTTTATGTAGAAAGAGCTCAGCGAAGAATCACCGTTAATTATGCGAAGCAGCAGCGGGGAGGACAAGTTTATGGAGGACAATCGAGCAATTTACCCTTAAAACTAAATATGGCTGGTGTAATACCTCCTATTTTTGCGTCGAGTATTATTCTATTTCCTGCTACTATAGCGGGCTGGTTTGGGAACGCCGAAGGAATGGGCTGGTTACAAGACTTAAGCACTACCTTATCGCCAGGGCAGCCGCTATATGTTTTATGCTACGCGGCAGCTATTATATTTTTCTGTTTTTTTTATACCGCTTTGGTGTTTAATCCTAGGGAAATGGCAGATAATCTGAAAAAATCAGGTGCATTTATACCGGGGATTCGACCTGGCGATCAGACCGCACGGTATATAGATGACGTAATGAGCAGGCTTACTGTTGTAGGTGCAATTTATATAACCGGAGTGTGCTTATTACCTGAATTTTTAATCTTACAGTTGAACGTTCCATTTTATTTTGGAGGTACGTCACTTCTGATAATTGTTGTTGTGGTAATGGACTTTATGTCTCAAGTACAGTCACATTTGGTGTCACATCAGTATGATGGGTTAATGAAGAAGGCAAACTTGAAGGGAATTGGTCGTCGGTAGTTAGGATGATCATGGAGTTTTAGAATGAAAGTGCAGGCGTCGGTGAAAAAAATTTGTAGAAATTGTCGTGTGATTAGACGCAAGGGAGCGGTTCGAGTCATTTGTAAGAACCCTCGTCATAAACAACGTCAAGGTTAGTAAACTTAATAGAGTATTTGAGAGAGAAAAATTATGGCTCGTGTTGCAGGGGTAAATATTCCCGACCGTAAACATTTGGTTGTTGCGGTTAGGTCAATTTTCGGTATTGGTAGAACTCGCGCAGAGGCGATTTGTGATGCTGCGGGAGTTGAACGTAATTCAGTCGTAAAAGATTTGACGGAAGGGCAATTAGACTCGGTCCGGAACGAGATTGGGAAATTCGATGTTGAAGGTGATCTGCGACGTAACGTTAACATGAGTATAAAGCGACTCATGGATTTAGGTTGCTACCGGGGTGTTCGGCATAGACGCGGATTACCTGTAAGAGGGCAACAGACTCAAACAAATGCGCGTACTAGAAAGGGTCCGAAGCGCGCGCTCAAGAGATAAAATTAGGAAAGAGATCATATGGCTACTACTTCAGTGACTAAAAAGAAAGGGAAAAGAACTGTGCTAGATGGTATAGCGCATGTACACGCTTCCTTCAATAACACAATTATTACTATTACAGATCGTCAGGGTAACGCGCTAGCGTGGGCGACAGCTGGTGGAAGTGGTTTTCGAGGATCTCGCAAGAGTACTCCGTTTGCGGCGCAGGTAGCTGCAGAGAGGTTAAAGTCAGTGCGAGATGATTTTGGTATGGAAAACTTGGATGTGTGTATCAAAGGTCCGGGACCGGGAAGGGAGTCAGCCGTGCGGTCCTTGAACAACGCAGGCTTTAGAATTACAAATATTACGGATGTCACTCCGATTCCTCATAATGGGTGTCGACCTCCTAAAAAGCGAAGGGTGTAAAACAATGGCACGCTATATAGGTCCGAAATGTAAATTAAGTAGATCGCAAGGTGTCGATTTGGGCTTAAAGAGCCGTACTCGACCCATTGAAACAAAATGTCAGTTAGAAAAGCCCCCGGGCCAGCATGGCGATGCGCGCGGTCGCAGACAGTCTGATTACGCGTTACAGCTTCGGGAAAAGCAAAAGCTAAGAATTATATATGGGGTTCTAGAAAAACAGTTTCGAAACTACTACAAAAGTGCTGCACATAAGAAAGGAGCAACTGGTGAAAATTTATTGCAGTTGCTAGAAAGGCGACTTGATAATGTGGTCTATAGAATGGGCTTTGGTTGTACCCGGGCAGAGTCGCGTCAGCTCGTAAGCCATAAGTCAATAGCTGTTAATGGAAATATTGTGAACATAGCGTCTTACCAAGTTGCGCCATCCGATATAGTTTCTGTTAGGGAAAAATCACGCACTCAGGTGAGAGTACAAGATTCTCTTGCAGTGGCTGAACAGTTAGGGTTCCCGGAGTGGGTCGAAGTTGATACTAAGAAAATGGAAGGTTGTTTTAAAAATGTGCCCGAGCGTGCGGATTTGCCTTCGGACATAAATGAATCACTAGTTGTTGAATTATATTCTAAGTAATTATTTATATTAGGAGACTCCGCTATGGCGTCAGCCTTGAACGAACTTTTAAAGTCACAAATAGCCAATGTTCAGGAAACTGGATTACATACATCGAAAATCACGATCGAACCACTCAATCGTGGCTTTGGGCATACCCTAGGTAATGCTCTGAGACGAGTACTTCTCTCGTCTATGCCTGGTAGTGCGGTTACGGAAGTGCAAATTGATACAGTGCTTCACGAGTACACTACGATTGAAGGTGTGCACGAAGATGTTACTGAGATTCTTCTGAATTTGAAGGGACTAGCATTAAATATGCATGCACAAGATCATGCGGTAGTTACAATTAATAAGAAGGGTCCCGGACCCGTTACTGCTGGCGATATAGTACTAGATCATGATATCGAGGTTGTCGATGAAAGTTATCATATAGCCACCTTGGGTGATAATGGTGAACTTAACATGACGCTAACTATCGAGAGAGGTCGTGGTTATGAGCCTGCGTCCGATAGAGAGAATTCAGATGAGACTGCAGATAGTTTTTCTGTTGGGGCGCTAAAGCTTGATGCTTCTTATAGCCCTGTTATGCGTTGTAGCTATGAAGTCGATCAGTCACGGGTCGAAGCGCGGACTGATCTTGATAAATTAGTGGTTACTATTGAAACTAACGGGACAATAGATCCCGAAGAAGCTGTCAAGGAGGCCGCTAGTATATTGCGAGGACAGTTGGCAGTTTTTGTAGACCTTAGTAAGGAAGAGGAGCAGGAGATTCCAGAAGTTGAGGAAGTTAAGGTTGACCCAATATTACTTAGATCGATAGATGATTTGGAATTAACAGTGCGTTCTGCAAACTGCCTAAAGGCCGAAAGTATCCATTATATTGGAGACCTGATACAACGAGCAGAGGTTGACCTTTTAAAAACACCTAATTTAGGCCGAAAATCACTTACTGAAATTAAGGATGTGTTGGCGTCGAGAGGCTTAATGTTGGGTACGACTTTAGAGAATTGGCCTCCAGCAGGCTTGTATGAAGAGTCTTAGAACGCGCAATAGTTACTTGTAGCATTTCAGTTATAAAAGCGAGATTACAAAAATGAGACATATGAACAGTGGTCGGAGACTGAATAGAAATAGTTCGCACCGTAAGGCGATGTTCAGAAATATGACGACCTCTCTTTTTCGGCACGAGGTGATCAGGACGACTCTTGCCAAGGCGAAAGAGCTTCGTAGGACTGCTGAGCCACTAATTACCCTCGCTAAGATGGACTCGGTAGCCAAGAGACGGCTTGCATTTTCTAGATTAAGAGACCGAGATATAGTGGGGAAGTTGTTCAATGAGCTTGCACCCAGATACGAAAGTAGGCCAGGTGGCTATTTACGTATTCTCAAGTGTGGTTTTCGTCCCGGAGACAGTGCGCCGATGGCGATTGTTGAACTGGTCGATCGACCAAGTCTCGATGAGGAAATTTTAGAGTCTGATTAACTTTTAGGCTTTTAAAATCCGTTCAAGCATACTCTTTACGATCTCGGGGTTAGCTTGTCCCTTAGTTTGTTTCAATACTTGTCCTACAAGAAAACCTAATATTTTTTCCTTGCCATCCTTGTACTCTTGAACTTGTTGGGGAAAGCTTTTCACGATTTCGTCTACTGCTTGTTGAAGGACTGAATCATCTGAGATTTGAATTAATTGTTGTTCATCAACAATTTTATTTACATCGTGCAGAGTTTCCCACATGATTTCCAATACCCGTTTCCCAGCATTTGCAGAAATCTCTTTCCGAGATATTTTCGCTAGTAATTTGTTTAGTGACGCTGGGCTAACTCGCGAAGACGCCATAGTGGTGGAATATTTGTTTAACAAACTAAATAACTCGCCTACAATCCAGCGGGCCACAAGTTTTGCGGGTAGCTTACTTTCACCCATGCACTCTTCAAAGTAGTTGGATACGGAATAATCGTTGGCTAACATCGAGGCTTCATCCGGGGATAAATTATACTCTTCGACATATCGTGCGCGTTTATCCCAGGGAAGCTCTGGTAACGTCGCGCGTACTTTGTCGATTTGGCCTTCACTGATTAAAATTGGAGGGAGGTCTGGGTCTGGGAAGTAACGATAATCGTGTGCATCTTCCTTAGTTCTCATGACGCGAGTTTCATTTTTTTCGGGATCAAAAAGTCGAGTTTCTTGGCTAATTTTGCCTCCATCCTCTAATATCTCTCGTTGACGCGAGATCTCAAAATTTATAGCCTTTTCGACATATTTGAATGAATTAATATTTTTAACTTCGGTACGAGTACCTAGCACTTCGACACCTTGCTCTCGTATAGAGATATTAGCATCACAACGGAATGAGCCCTCTTGCATATTGCCGTCGCATATACCGATTGACGTGACAAGGTAGTAAAGTTCTTTTAAATACGATACTGCTTCTTTGGCATTTCTGAGCTCCGGCTCAGAGACAATCTCTAGTAGGGGCGTGCCTGCTCTATTAAAGTCGAGTGCAGTCACATCCGTATACTCGCCGTGAACTGACTTGCCCGCATCTTCTTCTAAATGGGCCCGCGTGATGTTAATTATTTTTAGGTCGTTATCGGAGAGTATTTTTAATCGACCGTTTGACACAATAGGGTCTTCAAATTGACTGATTTGATAGCCTTTAGGAGAGTCGGGGTAGAAATAATTTTTTCGAGCAAAGGTTGAGCACGAAGCTATGTCACCGTCTATCGCTAGTCCTAATGCGATGGCCAACTCTACGACTTTTTCATTGAGGACCGGTAGAGTACCGGGTAGCGCTACGTCTACAGCACATGCCTGCTCATTTGCAGCTGCGCCATAGGAGCTAGAGGCACCTGAGAAAATTTTACTCTTAGTTGCTAGCTGCACGTGCACCTCTAGCCCAATAATAGTTTCCCACAGCATTTTGTTATCTTCCTAACTTTTGGGTTGTATACCGATTATGCCAATCGGTATTAGTTTGATAAGTATGTCCAAGAGATAGCAATTCCGACTCCATGAAATAGTTCCCAGTTATTTGCATCCCAACTGGCATACCTTGAGAAAATCCAGCGGGTAACGATAATGACGGTAATCCGGCGAGATTAGCAGATACGGTGTAGATGTCGCTTAAATACATTTGTACGGGATCGTGCGTAAATGTTTCTGCGTGAAATGCAATGCTCGGACAGGTCGGTCCAATTAAAAAATCGACCTCCTTGAACACCGAGATATAGTCATTTTTTACTAGCCTGCGGATCTTTTGAGCTTTTTCGTAGTAGGCATCATAATACCCAGAGGAAAGGGCGTATGTTCCCATAAGTATTCGTCTCTTGACTTCGTCTCCAAATCCTTCGGCACGCGATCGCTCATATAAATCGTCAATACTTTTGGGATCCTCGCATCTGTGGCCAAATCTTACTCCATCATAGCGCGACATATTAGATGAACACTCTGCTGACGCTAATACGTAGTAAGTTGGAACAACTAACGAAGTTGAAGGCAAACTTACATCTTTAATTTTTGCCCCCAATTTTTCGATATGTCTTATAGCCTCGTCCATTATGAGTTGTATCTCAGGATTTAGATTATTGGGGAAATATTCTTTGGGGATCCCAACGACCTTATTTTTGATAGAACTATCAAGGTTCTGGATGAAATCTTCTGTGCCTTTTTTGTTAGACGTCGAGTCCTTGCAATCATGTCCAGCTATTACACCTAGCAGTAGCGCAAGATCCTCGACACAGTGTGCCATGGGTCCTCCTTGATCAAGACTAGAACCAAATGCGATCATTCCGTAGCGAGAGACTCTACCATATGTGGGCTTCAATCCACTGATACCGCAGAACGCAGAGGGTTGCCGGATTGAACCACCTGTATCTGAGCCAGTTGCTAAGGGAGCTAATCTTGCGGCTACCGCAGCAGCGGAACCCCCAGAAGATCCTCCGCTAACCCTGGTTAAATCCCACGGATTCTTTACCCGGCCATAAAAGCTAGTTTCGTTAGAGGAACCCATAGCAAATTCATCCATATTAGTTTTACCTAACATTACCATTCCAGCATCTATACATTTTTCGACGACTGTCGCGTTATATGGCGCTATGAAATTGTCCAGCATCTTGGAACCGCAAGTAGTTCGAACATTTTTAGTACAGAATATGTCCTTGTTCGCGTAGGGTATTCCGGTTAAGGTTCCGGCCTTTCCTTGTTGTATTAATTTGTCCGCATGGGCGGCTTGTCGAAGCGCTTCTTCCTCACATACAGTTATGAAACTATTCATGGAAGCATCGATCATCGCTATCCTATTGAGATATTCGGTAGTTAGCTCCACACTCGAATATTTTTTAGACAGCAAACCTTCTTTGAGCGCCGAAACAGTATTAAAGATTACATCTTGCATCGGGTTACTCGATCACTCGGGGAACGGTATAAAAATCGTCGAGAGTATGGTCGGCGTATTCATGTACATTTTGTTTTGTATCTGTCTCGGTGACGACATCTGCCCTCACTAAGCCGACTTCCTCAATCGGGTGGGCTAGAGGCTCGATTGTGTCGGTATCGACTGACTGCATTTCGTTCATAAAGTTAAGGATTTTTGATAGTTGTTTAGAGTAGAAGGGTATGTCTTGAGTATCGATACCAATTCTCGCTAACCGCGCCAT
>CACEAA010000017.1 GCA_902557415.1 uncultured Pseudomonadota bacterium
ATGAAATATTGGAAGCTCTTCAAGAGCCTTTGGCCGGAATTGTCGATGCGGTGAAAATTGCTCTTGAGCAGACACCTCCTGAATTAGGTTCAGATGTTGCGGAACGGGGTATGGTCTTAACGGGAGGCGGTGGACTTCTTAAGGATTTAGATAGGTTAATCATAGAAGAGACTGGATTGCCAGTTCTAGTCGCGGATGATCCTCTTACGTGTGTCGCGCGAGGTGGTGGGCGGATATTAGAAATGATAGAAGAGCATGGTCCCGAAATGCTTGCGTTAGACTAGCTTCGTTACTCTAGTAAGTTTAGGCGCTAATTATTAAAAAGATTTTTAGAAATTCGACCTCCCATAGTCTAAAGTTTCTCGGGTGTGTGACCTTATCCTTTTTTTTAATATATGTTGATAGAAACAGTAATCATCTGAATACTGTGAGATCTATGGCCCACGATATTATGAGGCCCCTTTATAGCGCTGTTGATATCCCGCAAGAAGTGTTTGCTCGGGTCAAGTATAGTTTGACTGATCGGTTGGAACTATTAAGAGAGAATAAAAAACTGGTCGACGCCAACCGCTTACTAAGCAATTATGCGATAAGATTCGAGAGTGCTAGAAATGAAAATAATAGACTAAGGGATATCTTTCATTCATCGTCAGGTTTGAGAGAAGAGGTGGAAGTTGCCAATGTGCTTCAAGTTAAGAATGATCCCAGCTCTAAAATACTTTTTTTAGACAAAGGCTCTAGTTCTGGTGTTTTCGTTGGCCAACCAGTCGTGGACGCCGACGGAATAGTGGGACAAGTTATTAATGTAGGCCGCTTCATTTCCACTGTCCTGCTTGCGATAGATAGAAATCATTCTACCCCTGTAGTAATTGACCGTAATGGTTTGCGCTCTATTGCTGAAGGATCGAGGGAAGATAATACATTGTCATTGTTGTTTCTTAGCTCGAGTGACGATGTGAAAGTTGGTGATAAAGTTGTTTCATCTGGCTTGGGTGATGTTTTTCCGAAAGGCTATCCCGTGGGTTCGGTACGTTCGATAGAACCCGCATTAGACTCAAGGTATCAGAATATTCGTGTTACACCAGCATCGAAGATCGGTCGATTTCGGGAGGTGCTTCTAGTGATGCCTAAAGATTTTTCTGAGTCATCAGACAGAGAAACTCAGAAGTAAGATATAGTGAGAATAGAAAATCGAAAAATGTCAATTATCACTAGTGTTATAGTAGCTTTTATTTGTAGTGCGGTACCACTGCCATCGGTGTTGGGTGATATAAATATCCCATGGGTGGCGGTTGTTTTGGCCTATTGGTGTGCTAAGTCGCCAGAACAAATGAGTGTGATTTCCGCTTGGTTGGTTGGCTTGCTGTTTGATATCTTTGCGGGAGCAATATTGGGGCAGCATGCTTTGGGCTTCGCCTTAGTCGCTTATTTTACGTTAGTTTACCATCACCGATTTAAATTTGCGCCGCTAGCCGAGAAAATGCTGTTTATTACATTAATAATACTCTTATATCGTATGTTAGCGTGGCAGATATATTACTCTTTTGGAACTGTGAATTATTCAGTTGCTTATATTTGGAGCGCCATTTTTGCTCCGGTGGTGTGGATTGTTGTCAGCATTACTTTGCGTGATCGTCCTCTGAAGAGAAGTCTGTGATAAACCTAATATTGTCAAGATTCCTCAAAGGGTAGTATTGAGCCCACATATTTTTTAGGACTGAGCGGCGTAGAAAAAATTTTTGTAAAATAAAGATGGAACTAAAGAATTCAAATTTTGAGCGAAGGGTACTTTTAACTAGGTTGAACTTGGTGTGCGCGATATTTGCGCTTGTGATGGTGGTTTTAGTGGGTCGTTTATTTTATTTGCAGATAAAGAATAATGAACACTTCAGTACCAAGTCGCTGGAAAATCGAATTAAAATAGAACCCTTAGTGCCAGCGCGAGGACTTATTTTCGGTAGAAACGGTAAACTGTTGGCCGGTAACACCACTTCTTTTTCTCTGGTGGCAATTCCCGAAAAAATAGCCGACATGGAAGCTTCGATATCTAGTTTGGGACAAAAACTAGGACTCGATACAATAGAATTGAAGCGGAGTCTAGTTCATTTTACAGGCAAAAGTTTCGAAAAACATGTGCTTAAAAGCAGCCTTACTGAGAAAGAAGCGGCCATCTTTGCAGCGAATCGGTTTCATTTTCCAGGAATTTCGTTAATTTCTAATTCCTCAAGGTACTATCCTTTTGGGTCGGAGATGGCGCATGTTTTAGGTTATGTAGGTCGTATTCAGTCCAAAGAATTAAAGCGCATCGATGCGGCGAATTATAGAGGAACTCGTCTTATCGGGAAAACCGGTGTCGAGGGGTCCTTAGAATCATTACTCCATGGAACTTCTGGTTATCAGCGAGTTGAAGTAAATGCGGAAGGTCGAGTGATTCGTACAGTAGAGCGATGGCCCTCTATTCCAGGCGAGAATGTGCATTTAACAATTGATTCTGACTTGCAACACGAAGCTTTTAAAGCGTTGAACGGTAAAGTTGGATCGGTAGTGGCGATTGATCCTAATAATGGTGAAGTTTTGGTAGCTACGAGTAATCCTTCCTTCGATCCTAATCTATTTGTGAACGGTATTAGTCAGAGGCAATACAACGCTCTAATTCACTCGAAAGATAGGAGACTATTTAATCGCTTTTTACAAGGGCAGTATCCACCAGGGTCAACTATTAAACCGATCATTGCACTAGGCGCTTTGGAAGCTGGGATTAAGAGACATGACGTTAGCGTATTTTGTCCTGGTTTTTTTCGTCTTACGGAGGCCGGTCGACCATACAGGTGCTGGGCAGAGAAAGGGCATGGCAACGTAAAAATGGCGGATTCTATCGTTCGGTCCTGCGACGTATATTACTACAGTCTTGCACAAAAATTTGGTATTCAAGGGTTGCACGATTCACTGACTCTGTTTGGCCTGGGTGAAAAGACTGGAGTGAATTTGCCTGGAGAGAAGGCAGGCCTGGTGCCTTCAGCCAATTGGAAGAAAGAAACCCTAGGAAAAAGCTGGTATAAAGGTGAGACTTTAATCAGTGGAATAGGCCAGGGTTTTATGCTTGCGACACCGATGCAACTTGCTCATGCCGTATCTATTCTAGCGAGCAAGGGTAACGTCAAAAAACCTCATTTATTTCGGGAGTCGAAACACAACCTTCTAGCCGAAGTAAACCCGCGCCAATCTAATGGGACTAACGTTGTCCTGAAAAATCAAAATAATTGGGATTTGGTGCGTGAGGCTATGGTACAGGTAGTGCACGGAAAGTCAGGGACCGCTCGTTCAAGTAAGCTAGCTAATGGGATTATTTTCGCTGGAAAAACAGGTACTGCCCAGGTTTCGAGTGTCGATCACAATCTTGAACTTCAACTAGATCAAATTCCCGTGCATTTGAGAGATCATTCATTGTTCATAGGGTATGCGCCCGCAGAAAATCCGGCTATAGCGATTGCGGTCGTGATCGAAAATGGTGGCAGCGGAAGTCGTGTGGCCGCTCCAATAGCTAAGAAAGTAGTTGACACATTTTTTGTTGGGCAACCAGATATTCTTACTTCGCGCAACAAGTGATTAACATACTAAGTATTCTGAATCGTCGGGTTGACCTCCCTTTAGCTGGCGGACTGTTTGTGGTTTGCGTGTTGGGTTTGGTCGTGCTTTTCAGCGCATCTGGGGAGTCAACTGGAATTCTCATTTCGCAGGCGATACGAATTGGTATCGGAATTTTCGTTATGATTTCTATTGCACATTTGTCTCCCAGCACACTGCTAAGGATTGGACCCATATTATATATTGCAGGGGTTCTACTACTTATTGTTGTAGCGATTTGGGGTGATGGTCAGGGTGCGCGTCGGTGGATTGATTTAGGCTACATAAGGTTCCAACCTTCTGAAATCATGAAGTTAGCGATTCCAATTGTAGTTGCTGCGATCGTTTCTAATAGATCTTTACCTCCGAGCGCTCGTAGTCTTTTCGTTTGCGTGCTTGTTATTATCGTGCCGGTAATATTGATATATCTTCAGCCAGATCTAGGTACCGCAATCCTAGTCACCTTGTCGGGATTGATGATAATCTTTTTAGGAGGAATAAGTTGGCGGATTATTAGATACTTCTCATTCTTACTGTGCTGTTTCGCTCCAATCGCATGGTACTTTATTCGCGATTATCAAAAACAACGGATTCTCACTTTAATTTTTCCAGACAGAGACCCGCTGGGCGCGGGCTATCATATTATTCAATCTAAAATCGCGATCGGGTCGGGAGGGAAATTCGGTAAAGGTTGGTTAAATGGTACCCAGTCTCATTTAGAATTTTTACCTGAGCGCGCAACAGACTTTATTTTCGCAGTCTACTGTGAGGAATTTGGGTTTATCGGAGTCTTAGTTTTGTTGATGGCATATGCTCTTATTGTTATTAGAAGTATAGGCATTCTATATGATGCACAAGACACATTTTGCAGGTTATTAGGTGGAGCGATAATTTTTACCTTTGTGAGTTATATATTTGTTAACATCGGCATGGTAGTGGGTTTGCTCCCGGTTGTGGGGGTGCCATTGCCTCTTATAAGCTATGGAGGCACATCAATGGTGACTATATTAGGTAGTTTCGGTATCCTCATGTCTATACAAACTCACAAAAAGTTCTATGCGAATGTATAAGGTGACTATGCTGTTAACTCGGGTACTATTTACTATATCGCTTATGTGTTGCGTTAATATCGCTGCAGCTCCCCTTGATAGTGGTAGCGTTGACGATTTTGTGACTTTTATGGCTACACACCACGATTTTAATGAAGAAGAGTTAAAATTACTTTTTTCTCAAGTCTCTCGGCTTGAAAAAACGACCAAGTCATTGAAGAATCCGGCTGAAAAAAGGAAAACTTGGTTACAGTACAGAGATATCTTTCTAGATGAGGCACGCGTCTTAAATGGGATTAAGTTTTGGAAAGCGAACGAAGAAGCTCTAGAGAAGGCTAAAAGGATCTACGGAGTTCCCGAGCACATTATCGTCAGTATAATAGGAGTAGAGACTAGGTATGGTAAAGTTCAAGGGCGCCACCGGGTCTTAGACACCCTCGCGACCGCAGCTTTCCATTATCCTGGTGGAAGTAAGCGCCGTACTAAGCTTTTTTACGATTATTTAGTGCAATATCTCATTTTATGTCGGGAAGAGTCGTTCGATCCTTTGTCACTAACTGGTTCATATGCTGGTGCCATGGGCATGGTTCAGTTCATGCCGACGCCATTTCGTAATGTGGCCGTGGATTTTGATGGAGATGGTAAGAAAGATATTTGGGGAAATGCTAGCGATGCGATTGGTAGTGTCGCAAATTATTTAAATGATAGGGGTTGGCTTAGATCCGAGCCGGTTTTTTCCAGAGCCACGACTAGTACCCCAGTGCGACAGTCATTAGTTTCGAATGGAATTAAAGCTAATTCGAATTTAGCGCTATTGAAAAGCGAAGGTATAGAGCCCGCCTCATCTTTTTCAGGGACGGTGACAGATGCTGCTTTGTATAAGCTGGAAGGAAAAGTTGGACCAGAGTATTGGATTGGTTATAGAAATTTTTCTACGATAGGCAAGTACAATCCTCGTATTAAGTATATGATGGCGGTGGCGCAATTAAGCGAAGAAATACTTACCCGTTGGCACTCGATGCAATAGAATATGCGGCTGTCAGGACAGTGACGTAGTAAAAAGCAAGGTAATTAATTTTGGAAAATGTAAAACAAAAGGCTGAGTGGTCAAAGAAATATAGTCCGATTACAGGTGCTTCGACGATCATACTTCAACTCATAATATACGCGGTTTTATTAGCACCCGCGCTCTCTGCACAGATCGCACGTTCAATTCCTGCTCCAGATATTGATGTGGCATCGTATATACTAATAGAACAAAGTTCTGGCGATGTGTTGGCAGAAAAAAAAGCGGACGAAAGAGTTGAGCCTGCGAGCATCACTAAGATTATGACGAGCTACGTCGCTGGTCAGGCTCTCAAAGAAGGTTTGATATCTTTGGATGATCAAGTTGTAGTTAGCACTAAAGCCTGGAAGATGGGCGGTTCAAAAATGTTCATCGAAGCGGGTAAGAAAGTTACAGTTGACCAGCTATTGGATGGCATTATCATCCAGTCGGGTAATGACGCCAGTGTTGCATTGGCTGAACATATAGCGGGTACCGAAAAAACTTTTGCTATTTTGATGAACGATTATGCCAAAAAATTGGGCATGTTGGGATCTAGCTTTTCGAATGCGTCTGGGTATCCCGATGCTGAAACCTATGTTACTGCGCGAGATGTGGCAATTTTGTCGCGAGCATTAATTAGAGATTTTCCTGCGATCTATGAGCGATATTCTGAGCCGGATTATACTTTTAATAAGATTAAACAACCTAACCGTAATCGTTTGCTAAGCTACGATCCAACAGTGGACGGTATTAAGACGGGGCATACAGAAAAAGCTGGCTATTGTCTCGCGGCTTCTGCTAATAGACAAGGTATGAGATTGGTATCCGTTACTATGGGCGCTTCTTCAGACGGGATGCGAGTTGAGTCAAGTAGGGCACTTTTGAATTATGGTTATAGATTCTTTGCTCGCGAAAGATTTCATTCTGCGGGAGAATTTATTTCTGAGGGTAGGGTGTGGGGTGGTGATATGGAGTCAGTCCGCATTGCGGCGGCAACTGACGTTGTGGCCATAATCCCGAGAGGCTCTGCTGAGTCGGTTAGTTCTGAGCTGCGATTGAATAAACCATTGATGGCACCCTTGGAAGTTGGTCAAGAGATAGGATATCTGGCGTTGTTGATGGATGGAGAAGAATTTAGGAGATTTCCACTTGTCACCTTGGACGCCGTCAATGAGGGCTCAGTGATATCTTCGCTTTGGGATAAGGCAAATTTATTATTTGAAACTGTTTTCGATTTATGACGATATGTTTTTTGAACGGAAATTATCTAGATATTGAAGATGCAAAAATTTCGGTTTTAGATCGCGGATTCATTTTTGGTGATTCGGTCTATGAGGTTATGTCGAGTCAAGACGGCGGAATTTTTGGCTTAAATGATCATCTTGACAGGTTGGAGAAAAATTTATTTGAGGTGATGATACCGTCCCCAATGTCGCGAGATGGTTGGCGTGAAGTATTTGCCAAGTTGATATCTATTCACGAAAAAGTGGATTTGTCATTCTACATCCAAGTTAGTCGTGGCTCGGCGCCACGCTCACATAGTTTCCCTCGTGATGTAAAGCCTACTGTTTTTGTAATGTGTCAACCTTATGTGAGAGATGATGAGTTTCGTCTGGTAGCTTGCATTACGTTGGATGATAATCGATGGGGGCGTTGCGACATAAAAACAACTTCATTACTTCCTAACCTAATGCTAAAAAATGTGGCAATTGGAAAAGGTGCCTATGAAGCAATACTAGTCCGTGACGGTTATGTTACAGAGGGCGCCTCTAGTAATATTTTTATTGTGAAGGACCGTCAAGTTCTTACGCCATCGACTGATCATAATACTATATTGCCAGGAGTTACGCGAAAACTGATTTGCGATGTTGTGCGTTCTATTGGGGTAGTATGTTCGGAGCGAGAGGTGCGGCGGGATGAGTTATTGAGTGCGGACGAGATATGGCTTACTAGCTCAACGGCGAATATCGTAGCTGTTAATATGTTGGACCAGATTTCGGTAGGAAATGATTCTCGCTATCCTTTGGGTCGGCGTATTCATAAAGCATTTAGAGACTATAAGGTAAATAATTTACTAAGTTTTTAACCCAGTTCCTCGTCTCAGCAATTCATGGCTTATAAAAGCTAGTAGGACTGTGAAGAAGCAAATCATCGTGAGTGCATAATTAACCTGTATATCGCTATGCCCTAGGATTCCATATCTAAATGCATTCACCATATAAAGCACAGGATTGAAAAGTGAAATTTGTCGCCAGACATCGGGCAAGAGATCGATTGAATAAAATACGCCACCAAGGTATGTGAGTGGAGTGAGTACAAACGTCGGCACTATAGAAATATCGTCAAATTTCTGAGCGAAAATCGCATTTATCAAACCGCAGATTGAAAAAAGAGCTGAAGTTAGAATTACTACAATCAACGTAACTGAGTAAGAGTGTATCGACAAGTCAGTGAAGAAAAGAGCAACTAGTGTTACAAGAGTGCCAACTATTACCCCACGACAAATGCCACCGCTAACATAGCCTATTAGGATTACATAGTTCGGGACGGGAGATACCAGTATTTCTTCAATATGTCTTTGAAATTTGGCACCAAAAAATGACGATACTACGTTTGAGTACGAATTTGTTATGATAGACATCATGATAATTCCTGGTGCGATATACTGTATATAGTCGAAACCAGCCATTTGACCTATACGAGCGCCTAGTAGGGTGCTAAATAATATGAAGTACAAACCCATGGTGATCGCTGGGGGGATAATGGTTTGCATCCATATACGCGAAAAACGAGTTACCTCTTTGCGGACTATAGTTATCAACGCGATTAAGGATCGATTATTAGCGTTTTTAGAGTTATCGTTACTCATTACTATTTACCAAATTGAGGAATAGCTCCTCTAGGCGGTTATTTTTGTTTCTCATGCTCGCTACTTGTATTCCTGAATCCGAGAGTGTCTTAAAGATTTGATTGAGACTACTACTGTTATCGATAATGATTTCGAATCTTTGGGAGTCGATTCGTGTGATTTCGGTTCCTAGCAAATTAGGTATTTTTTCTACTTCGGTCGCGCATTCGAATACAAAGGTTTCGTTTCTAAGCTTTTGTAATAGCGTTTGCATCGAAGTATTCTCGACAATTTCGCCATTGTCTATAATTGCTATATTGCGACATAGGCGTTCAGCTTCTTCAAGGTAGTGCGTGGTCAAGATTATTGTAGTTCCTGATTTATTCAATTTGCTGAGAAACTCCCACATCGAGCGACGCACTTCTATGTCCACTCCCGCCGTCGGCTCGTCTAGTATTAAAAGTTTCGGTTGGTGCACCAACGCTCTCGAAATCATGAGTCTACGTTTCATTCCACCCGACAAATTGCGAGATACTTCGTCGCGTTTTTCCCAAAGTTGAGTTTGTTTTAAAACATCATTAGTTCTTGCTTTTGCGGTTTTGCGATCAATTCCAAAATAGCCTGCTTGATTGATTATTATTTCGCTAACAGTTTCGAATTGGTTAAAGTTTATTTCTTGCGGAACTATCCCTATTAGAGATTTAGCTTTCTCAAAGTCATCATCAATGTCAATCCCGAAAATTTTCACTACTCCGTCGGTTTTTCTCACTAGAGAACTAATTATACCTATTGCCGTTGATTTTCCAGCGCCGTTTGGACCCAGGAGAGCAAAAAAGTCACCTTCTTCAACATGTAGCGTGATGTTCGAAAGCGCAGTTACCTTCCCACGGTAGGTCTTTGTAAGATTTGTGATCTCTAGTGCGGGAGTATGATTATTCATCATCGAAAATAAGCCCTTCAAAGCTGCGCAGAGTGGTCGCTTGAAAATTGATTATTCGAGCGCTTAGTGTCTCTGCTAATATTATCACATAAGTGCCTAAGATTAGATGATGTAATGATGTTTATTAAAGTTCCGCACTGAATTCTGATAAGATGAACGGATGCCAATATATAGACTATTTCTAATGCGCCACGGGGAAGCTAGCTGGGCCAAGCATGATTTCTCCAGACCATTATCAGTCAGCGGTCGGCGACAGATAAAGACCTCAGGAGACTGGATGGTAGAAAAGAAATATATCCCTAGCTTGACTCTTTATTCACCTTCCATTCGAACTCGAGAGACAAGATCAATTTTGGGAAATATTGTGGCAATGGGTAGCGATTATGAAGCGATTATAATGAACTCATTATATGATTCTACTAGGGAGAGTATTAAAGAAGCGCTTTTCTCGAAGTCACCGTCGTCAGATATACTTCTAATTGGTCATAATCCTGGGTTGAATGATTTTGTCAGCTGGATATGTGGAGTCGATAGTAGTTCGTTTGATGAACCGTTTAATTTTAATACAGGCTCTGTTTGTGTCTTACAGTACGTTTTAGAAAATAATGCTATTACATTTGGATCTGGTCAAATACTCGACGGTATACATCCTTAGAATTTAGAGGGCATCGTAGGTAAAATTTTTTATGATAGCAAGCGCGTAATTTATGAATACTGAAAATGAGTCATTGCTAGACTTTCCCTGCGATTTTCCCATTAAGGTCATTGGTAAGTCTGATAATGATATTGATGAACATGTAGTTGGTATTTTATTAAAATATGTTTCTACTATTTATGAAGGGGCTGTGCGCTCAAGACGCAGCAAAAACGGTAACTACGTTGCTTTAACTATTACCATAAAAATCGCTTCTCAGACTCAATTGGATCAGATTTATCAAGCTTTGGGAGCAAGTGATAGGGTTGTGATGATCCTGTGAACATAGTCGTAAGAAATTTGGGTACTAAAGATTACCAGTCTATCTGGGACCTTATGAGTAACTACACCCGAGCACGAAGTCCAAAAAGTCAAGATGAGTTTTGGCTGATAGAGCATTTACCAACTTATACCCTTGGGAAGGGAGGAAAAGAGCAGCATGTTCTAAACGCGGAGGACATTCCGGTTGTTAGGAGTGATAGGGGGGGGCAAGTTACTTACCATGGTCCTGGCCAAGCAGTTATTTATACGTTGTTAGATGTGAGAAGATTAGAGATAGGACCCCGAGAATTAGTTCGTAGGATAGAAGGAGCAGTTATAGAGTATCTCCGTAGTATCGGCATAGAGTCTTCGAGAATAAAAGGAGCGCCGGGAATTTATGTTGAAGGAGCAAAAATTGCTGCGCTAGGGCTGCGGATACGTAACAGTTTTAGTTATCATGGACTTGCAATAAATGTCGATATGGATTTAGAGCCCTTTCTAAGGATTAATCCGTGTGGCTATAAAGATCTGCGCGTAACTCAGATTACTGATATCCTTTTGAAACCGTTTTCGACTGAGACTGTTTTAAGAAGACTTTTACCTTTTCTTTTTAGTCATCTTTACCAAGGCATGAGTTACTCGGTGGTGAAGAAGGTGGAGTTTGAAGGGCTCTTTACTAACAATACGACTATAGATATATGAACACTCATGAAAGTTAAATCAGAGATAAAAAGATCCCAACGAGGCGCCGACAAGGTTGCACGTATACCTATTAAAGTGGTCCCCACAACTGGCACGCTCCCTCAAAAGCCGTCGTGGTTAAAAGCCCGTGCTCCCACGGATCCGAAAGTTTTAAATTTAAAAAAGCTGATTAAAAAAGAGAGACTTCATACCGTATGTGAAGAAGCTTCGTGTCCGAACATCGGGGAGTGCTTCTCGAATGGTACTGCTACATTCATGATTATGGGTGCTTTATGTACACGGAGGTGTCCCTTTTGTGATGTGGCGCACGGAAGGCCGTTACCGCTAGATATAGATGAACCGCGTCATTTAGCGAATGCAATCGACTTAATGGAGTTGAGCTATGTGGTAATTACGTCAGTCGATCGTGATGACTTAAGAGATGGTGGAGCGAGTCATTTTGCGAAATGCGTGAGCTCGGTTCGTGATAAGGTTAGCGATATAAAGATCGAAATTTTAGTTCCAGACTTTCGAGGGCGCATGGAGATTGCGTTGGATAATCTATTATTAAGTCCACCTGATATCTTTAATCATAACCTAGAGACGGTGCCCAGACTTTACGCTAAGGTAAGGCCGGGTTCCGATTATGAGTGGTCTTTACAATTAATACGTAGATTTAAAGAAACGTCATCAGACATTCCCACAAAGTCAGGGTTGATGCTTGGACTTGGCGAAAGTACGGAGGAAATAAAATTAACTTTGCGTGACTTACGAGATCATGATTGTGATATGGTGACTTTAGGCCAGTATTTACAGCCTAGCCGCTCCCACTTAGCTGTTGAACGTTTCGTCACTCCTGAAGAATTTCTAGAGTTAGGTAGGTACGCCAAATCTTTGGGCTTTACGAATGTGGCGAGCGGTCCCCTAGTACGTTCTTCCTATCACGCCGATCTTCAAGCTTCTGGGAAACAAGTTCAATAGTAAGTTTTTTAAGCTGAAAATTCATTTGTCTATATCTAGATTGGTATCAGTGACTGTACTGCTAAGCGTCCCTTGGTGTAATTGTGTTTTAATAGATTGTCCCATTAACTTTTTCGAGCCTTTTCGGATAATCCTTCCCTTTTCATCAGTGACTATAGCGTAGCCACGTTGCAAAGTAGCAAAAGGACCCAGTGCGGAAAGAATTTCTTCATTTTTAGATAGAGAGAACTTCGCTTCCTTAAACATATTTTTAATTAATCCTTTGAGATTGTTTCTACACAAGGACACTAAATTTTTCCGGTGATCAATTTGTCTTCGAAATAGCTTGCTATTGATCCGAGTCTGAGAGCGATTCAAGGCTTCGCTAGATAACGAAATTTTTTGTTGTACATGATTTGTGAGTCTGGTAGCTAGGTCATCTAGTTTTTGGTTATCCATCTCCACTTTTCGCTTAGGAGAAATCAGGCTTCTATTTAGTCGTCCCAGCAGGTTCTTCTGATCTCTGACAATTTTTTCCGCGTTCGTGTTAAGAGTATTATATAAACGGTAGAGGTCCTTAGACCATTGCGATAGGTCGGGAGAAATAATTTCAGCCGCGGCAGACGGGGTGGCGGCTCTTATATCTGCTACCAAGTCGCAAATTGTTATATCCTTCTCGTGACCAACTCCACTGACTATTGGGATTCCAGAATTAAAGATAGCGTTAGCGACAAGCTCCTCATTAAAAGCCCAAAGATCTTCTAAAGATCCGCCTCCGCGAGAGATGATAAGTACATCGCAGTCCATGCGTTTGTTGGCAATTTCAATAGCATTCACAATATTTGCGATAGCAGAAGACCCTTGCACCAACGTTGGATAGATTATAACGGGTATAGTAGGACAACGTCGTTTAAGAACCGCAAGTATATCTCGAATTGCTGCACCGGATGGAGAGGTGACTAAACCTATTGATTTAGGCCATTTAGGGAAGTTACGTTTTTTATCTGCATCGAATAGTCCTTCCTTAAAAAGTTTTTCCTTTAATGTTTCAAAGCGTAGTTGTAGAGCGCCGCTACCAAGTGGCTCCAAGGTATCAATAATTAATTGATATTCACCGCGGGCAGCATAAATTCCCACCCTGCCATACGCAACTACTTTATCTCCATTTTTTGGAACGAATTTAATTTTTTTTGACTGTGCTCTAAACATTGCACACCGCAATTGACTGGCGTCGTCTTTTAGAGAAAAGTAAGAATGACCAGACTGTGCTCGGATAAAGTTAGATATTTCGCCTTCCACCCAAACAGAGCCTATTGCTCGCTCTAAAGTGAGCTGAACTTTTTCATTTAATTTCGAGACCGAGAATATAGTCCGTGCGGATTCGACATCTGAAAGGTCATTATTACGAAAAGTCATTTACCAATTACCTGTGAAAATTTATACTAGGATATCGAAATACTAGGAAATCACTAAGATTATGCGAATTATTGAAGATGGTCTCACCTTTGATGATGTCCTACTTATCCCTGGTTATTCTAAAATATTACCTCATGAAGCTAATTTACGCACACGTCTAACTCGAGGTATAGAGGTTAATATACCCCTCGTATCGGCAGCTATGGATACCGTGACAGAAGCTGCGCTCGCGATAGCTTTGGCACAGGCCGGTGGTTTAGGTGTCATCCACAAAAATATGAGTCCACTAGAGCAGGCTGCACAGGTGCGGTCCGTGAAGAAATTTGAAAGTGGTGTAATTAGAGATCCGATAACAACTACTCCTAATACTAGTATTAAAGACGTGTTAAATCTCACGACTAGTAATGGGATCTCCGGAGTGCCGGTCGTATCGGAAGGTAAGTTAGTGGGAATTGTGACCAGTCGAGATTTGCGTTTTGAGAGTCGTTTTGATTCTCCTGTAAGCGAGATTATGACCCCACAAGACAAGCTAGTAACCGTGAACGAAAATGCATCGAAAGACGTGATCATAAGTTTATTACATGAGCATCGGATTGAAAAACTATTGGTTGTAAATAGTAGCTTCGAACTACGAGGATTGATCACTGTAAAAGATATCCAGAAGTCAGACGAGTACCCTAATGCTTGTAAAGACGATGACGAGCAATTGAGAGTTGGTGGAGCTGTCGGAGTTGGTGAAGCTGCTTACGAGCGAGTAGATCTTTTGGTTGAGGCTGGCGCTGACGTTATTGTTGTTGATACCGCGCACGGACACTCTGCGGGTGTAATAGAAGCTGTTAGATGGTTAAAGAAAAATTATTCTGACACTCAGGTTATCGCGGGGAATGTAGCGACAGCTGATGGTGCAATAGCTTTAGTCGAGGCTGGTGTTGATGGAGTGAAAGTAGGGATCGGACCGGGGTCAATATGTACTACTAGAATAGTGACTGGCATAGGGGTGCCTCAAATTACGGCGGTAGCTAATGTCACGGAAGCGTTAAAGAAATCAAATGTTCCTGTTATTTCGGATGGAGGAATCCGCTATTCAGGCGATATTGCAAAAGTGCTGGCGATAGGTGCTAATAGTGTAATGATCGGTTCTCTTTTTGCAGGAACTGAAGAGGCTCCGGGTGAGGTCGAATTGTTCCAAGGGCGAAGTTATAAGTCTTATCGTGGTATGGGTTCTATGGGAGCGATGACACAGCGATATAGTTCGTCAGATCGGTATTTTCAGGAAAGTAGTGAGATTGAAAAATTAGTTCCTGAGGGTATTGAGGGTAGAGTTCCTTATAAGGGGCCGATGAGCGCAATTATCCATCAAATGTTGGGAGGCATCAGGGCTGCAATGGGATACACAGGCTGCAGGGACATGAGCGAGTTCAGAACAAAGCCAGAGTTTTTGCGGGTAACCGCTGCGGGCATGCGGGAGAGTCACGCTCACGATGTTCAAATCACGAAAGAAGCTCCAAACTATAGACTAGATTAAAAAATACACTAAGACGAGATAAATATTTAATGGTGCAACTAGCGACCTCTGAGCGAGATCTTTACAGCAGTCGAATATTGATTCTAGATTTTGGCTCGCAGTATACCCAGTTAATCGGTCGTAGGGTCAGAGAAGCGCAAGTTTACTGCGAAATTGTGCCCTATGACATTAGCCATGAATTTGTTCAGAGGTTTAAACCGTCGGGAATTATTTTAAGCGGGGGACCTGAATCTGTTAACACTTCGGAAGAATTTAAGGCGCCAGATTTTATCTTTGGTTTGCAAATACCCATTTTGGGTATTTGCTATGGAATGCAGACGATGGCTCGACAGCTTGGAGGTAGTGTCGCGCTTTCGAGTCAAAGTGAGTTTGGATATGCCAGAGTTCGAGCTCGTGGACATTCCAGACTGTTAACTGATATTCAAGATGAGGTGAATGAAAAAGGTTACGGTCTATTAGACGTCTGGATGAGTCACGGTGATCATGTGACTGAAATACCGGACGGCTTTAAATTAATAGCTTCGACCGAGAATGCTCCAATTGCCGGTATGGCAGATGAAAATAGGAGTTTTTATGGCTTTCAGTTTCATCCCGAGGTCACTCACACTACTCAAGGAAAGAAAATATTTGATAGATTCCTTCATGATATATGTGAATGTGAATCTTTGTGGAACTCAAAAAATATTGCTAATGATAGTATTCAAAAAATTAAAGAGATGGTGGGCTCTGACCGGGTTCTATTAGGACTTTCTGGCGGAGTTGATTCTTCAGTTGTTGCAGCCCTGCTGGGCAAAGCGATAGGTAATCAATTGACTTGTGTGTTCGTGGATAATGGATTGCTCCGCTTGAATGAAGCGAAGGATGTGCTGGTGACATTCGCCCGGCACATGGGACTCGATATTCGTCACGTAGACGCGAGCGACAAATTTCTCAGTAACTTAAAAGGAATTGATGATCCCGAGGAAAAGCGTAAGGTGATTGGCCGTGTATTTATAGAAGTATTTGAGGCCGAATCAAAAAAACTTGATGGTGTTAAATGGCTTGCGCAAGGAACTATATATCCAGATGTCATTGAGTCGGCGGCCTCATCAACCGGGAAGGCGCATGTGATCAAGTCTCATCATAATGTAGGTGGGCTTCCGAAAGGTATGGAATTTCAATTGATTGAACCTCTTCGCGAACTTTTTAAGGATGAGGTGCGAAAGCTTGGTACGGAGTTAGGACTAGCTGAAGAATTGGTATATCGACATCCTTTTCCTGGCCCTGGTCTTGGTGTTCGAATACTTGGGGAGGTCTCTAAAAGTGCTGCAGACACTTTGAGGGAGGCTGATGCGATTTTTATTAACGAATTAAGGACTGCTGGTTTGTATGGGGAAGTTAGTCAGGCTTTTGCTGTTTTTCTTCCTGTTCGTTCAGTGGGAGTAAAGGGTGACGCTAGAAGTTACGAAAGTGTAATCGCACTGCGCGCTGTAGAAACGGTAGATTTTATGACTGCGCGTTGGGCTCAACTACCGTACGAATTTCTAGACAAAGTTTCGTTAAGAATAATCAATGAGGTGAATGGAATTTCTAGAGTGGTCTACGATATTTCAGGTAAGCCACCCGCGACTATCGAGTGGGAATAGCAAATTATACTTAGAAAGAGGGTAGCTATAAAAAAATCATAATTTTTAGCTATACTTACTCTTTGTTCTTACTACAGTGCATATATTTGGCTTATTATTGCGATTTTAGTCTGCAATGGTTTAAAAGCAGTTGGTATTAAACAAACATATTTGATATTTTGAGCTCGCTGTGTAAAACCAAGGACGAGCGTATGAACCGGAATCTAGATCGACTTAAATTCAATCCAGCCAATATTGCTTGGCAGGCTTTTGGTTCCTATACGGGTTTTTGTTATTACCTCTTGAATGTTGATGCGGAAACGCGAGTGATCGACCTTCTCTTTAATTTTAATGCCAATCAAAAATGCTTCTACCATCGCCATCATCAACCTAGCTCGGCCATAGTCCTGCACGGTGAACAGCATATCTGGGAACCGCAAGAAGATGGTAGCGAACGTCACGAAATTCGACCGACGGGACATTTTTCGGTCGCGCACGGCGTGGAGACACATATCGAAGGAGCCGGGCCCGATGGCTGTATCGTGTACCAAAATATTCGGGCACGTGAGGACTTGGTCTACAGCATATTGAACGATGACTTAAGCACTAGAGTTGATGTTAGCATTCACGATTTTATGACCTCATATCTGCAACAAGCGGCCTGACAAAGACTGCTGACGCCGCCAACAATCTTCGGGTGGAGATGCTCATTTTATATGCACAGGTAGTAACTCATATATAGATCATTGAAAATATCTTTGGTTCTGAACGAGAATGGAAAATTCTCGGCAACGATATTACACAGTTGGTTGATATTTTCTGTTATATATTCGGTTTAAAGCATGCGCGTTTGAGATTGACGACACTAGATCATGCCATGTGTCCAAGATTTCACTTCGATAGGATTCCCTGTCGGCTAATAACTACTTATCAAGGGGTAGCTACGGAATGGTTGCCTAACATGCTAGCCGATCGTAGCAAACTAGGCCCTGGAAATCAGGGGAAATCTGATGAGCGATCGGGACTTTTTGATAGTGTGGCCGGTATTCAACAGCTGAATCGAGGTGATGTGGCTTTGCTGAAGGGCGAAACTTGGGAGAAGAATCTCGATTCGGGACATATCCACCGCTCACCCCAGCTACCACGTGATTCAAAGCGGCTATCATTGACGCTTGATTTTGTTGGCGATTAAATGACGTAAATAGAAACCCTTTAAACGAATCCTCTTAAATAGATTACATGCAGGACTTTTACATTAGTTGTCAAATTTGGATGTTATAATGTAACATCAGCTCAGAGAAAAGTGTTTTGGTGATTCGATGAGAAATACTGACAGTATTATTAGGCGCGCAGAGAAACTGTGCGCAAGCCGCGGGACTCGGTTAACTAAAAAAAGAAAATACGTGTTGACTGGACTTTTAGAATCCGACAAAGCGCTATCGGCTTACGAACTTATAGATGTTTGTAAAGAAAAATATGACGAAGATATTCCAGCTATGTCAGTTTATCGAATTTTAGAATTTCTTCAAAGTGAGTATTTGGTGCATAAGCTTAATACGGCGAGTAAATATGCTTCATGCGCTAATATTGATGACGATAAGGTTGGATGTTATTCCCAATTTTTGATTTGTAGGAGTTGTAGTAAAGTCAAAGAGGTCGGACTTAAACCATCTATGATGGCTGAACTACAGGCTACAGTCCAAGATGCAAGCTTTAAACTTGTGAATCCGCAATTAGAAATGAACTGTTTGTGCGAGGACTGCGTTTGAGTGTAGGCCGTTACCTAGTTTTATAAATCTTAATCCCATTTTGTTTTGGGACGGTTGAATATCTCGGAGTATCCGTCCTCTTAAAATTGATTGATATCGAGAAGGAATCATACGTGTTAAAAGTGCCAGTATTACAGGAAAAAGCGGACAAATTCGCGATTGGTCTTTCCTTACTTTGTGCCCTGCATTGTGCGGTATTGCCGTCTCTGTGGGTATTAATTCCTACTTTTGGATTATTAGGACTTGATAGTGAAGCAGTACATCTATGGATGTTAATTGTAGTTATTCCTGTTAGTGCAGTTGCGCTCACTACGGGAGCGCGCAAGCATGGACGCTACTCGTTAATGATCTTGGGGATTTTTGGTCTTTTGGTGCTAGCCGCGGCGGTTATTTTTGGCGAACACAATCTTGGCGAATTTGGAGAGAAGTTGGTAACTGTCATTGGTTCAGTTATAGTCGCCGGAGCGCACCTACGTAATTATCGATTTTGTCGTGACACCGATTGTCAATGCCACACTGACTAATGATTTTAAGAGTCGACATTTCGTAACTTAGAAAAGATTGCGGCTAGAACTGTCGATATATCGTTAAGCTGTGAGCAGCCGTCTGTCTCTTTGAGTGGTTAAACGTGAATTAAGCTTTTTTAGTAGTTACCGCATTCTTGCGTCTAGGATAGCAGGCCTTGCATATTTGACAGGTTAGGCCGTAACAGCTCCTCGCGCTGCAAAATTGCCTCCCATAAAATATTATTTGTAGATGAAGCTTGTTCCAATTAGACTTGGGGAATAGTCGTTTAAGATCTCTCTCGGTTTGAGATACGTTTTTGCCGCTAGTCAATCCCCATCGTTGTGCTAAGCGATGAATATGCGTATCGACGGGGAATGCGGGATGACCGAAACCTTGAGACATAACGACACTCGCAGTTTTATGACCAACACCAGGTAGTTTTTCGAGCTCATCGAAATTCTCAGGGACTTGTCCCGAAAATTTCTCTACTAGAATCGAAGATAAACTAGAAATAGCCGCCGATTTTTTTGGTGCTAAACCACAGGTTTTTATTATTTTGTATATTTCATCAGTAGATAGCTGTTGCATTTCGAAAGCGTTATCAGCCTTTTTAAACAGCTCAGGCGTTACCTTGTTCACTCGCTCGTCGGTGCACTGCGCGCTAAGCAGCACCGCAACAAGTAGTTGGAAATTATTTTTGTGATGTAAAGGTACTGGAGTAGTCGGATAAATATTGTTTAGTGTGGTCGATATGAATTCTACCCTCTCGCTCTTATTCACGTGTGTTACTTCTGTTTCACGAATGATATTTACCGGTCGAGGCTAAAAACGGCTGCAAGTTTCGAGAGGGAATGTTATTTAAAATCAGTGACATAAATGACATGAGAGTTTAGATTTGCTAGAGTATTTTTCGGTATTGTTGAAAAGCTTTTGTCGAATTAGTAAACCTATATCAAACTTGATGTAGCTGTGTAATTCTGTATCCGGTGGCTAAAACATATTGATAAAAAATCGAACTTTTTAACAATAATATAGCACGCATAAAATTAATTTAAAGAACCATCATTTGTCGGTGGCCAATTAGAGTATTTTTATACCATACTTTAGAGAAGCAGGTGATTATCGGTTGGGTTATATTTCTAGAGAAGAGGAGAAGTGTGAATGAATGGTGCACATGCGTTACTTGAAACTCTCATGGAGTCAGGTATAGAGGTTTGTTTTGCTAATCCTGGGACGTCCGAAATGCATCTCGTGACTGCCATTGGTAAGACGGATAAAGTACGACCAATTCTGTGTCTTTTCGAAGGAGTTGTCAGTGGAGCTGCCGATGGGTACGCTAGGATTAGCGGTAAGCCGGCAATCACATTACTGCACCTAGGGCCAGGCTATGCTAACAGTATGGCTAATTTACACAATGCGAGGAGAGCAAATTCGGCCATTGTGAATATCGTAGGAGATCATGCAGTTTGGCATCATCAACACGACGCGCCGTTAACATCCGATGTGGAGGCTCACGTAAAGATCCATTCGCACTGGTTCAAGACTACGACCTCCGCGGAGGATCTTTCTTTAGCAGGGGCTGAAGCTGTCGCTGCATCACTTTCGGGTCCGGGTAAGATTGCTACGTTAGTTGTCCCAGCAAATCACGCTTGGGAGGCTTCCTCGAAATCCTTTGATCGAATACTTCCAGTACCGTTGGACATGGTTTCTGACGAGCGGTTAGAAATTACTAAAAGGTTGCTATCAAATGGAAAACGGACAGGATTATTACTTGGTGGAAGTGCCCTTAGAGAGCAAAACCTTTCCTATGCGGGACGCATAGCAAGCGCGACAGGTGCAACTTTGTTAAGTGAAACTTTTCCTGCCCGTCTGCAGCGAGGAGAGGGACGAGTTCCAGTAAATAGGGTACCTTACTTCGCTGAGCAGGCTATCGACTTTCTAGATGAGTATGAACAGTTGATCTTAATTGGGGCACCGGCACCGGTGGCATTTTTTGCCTACCCAGGAGTGAAAAGTACTTTATACCCGGATGACTGCTTGATCGAAGAGTTTGCTAGCGCAGATGATGATGTCGATCACGCACTGGAGCGCCTTTCGGAGAGCTTCCCGAACAGTGGCGGGTGTGCTTTGCAGGAATATGAGGTACCAGACGTTGTCACTCAAAATTTGACTCCAGCGACTATAGGCGCAGTAGTCTGTCGTCATATGAAGGAAGACTCTATTGTAGTTGATGAAGCGATTAGTAGTGGTTTAGAACTATATGTACAAACTCTAGGTGCTAAAAAACACGATTGGTTAGCTGTCACTGGCGGCTCGATAGGTTACGGCCTTCCTGTAGCCTTGGGAGCGGGTATCGCTGATCCGGATAGAAAAATTATTGCCCTTCAGGCCGATGGGAGCGCTATGTATACACTTCAGGCGCTATGGAGCATGTCTAGAGAGGAAATTGATGTAGTTGTCGTTCTGCTCAATAATAGCAGTTACAATATATTAAATGTGGAGTTGCTTAGGACACGATCGGGGGAGCCCAATTCCAAGACTTTATCGATGTTAGATCTGTCCGATCCTGTAATTGACTGGGTAAAAATCGCGCAAGCTATGAAAGTCGAAGCTTATAAAGTTAGCGAAATAGGTGAATTTGATGACAAGTTTTCGTTGGCTATGGGGAAGCCGGGGCCATGTCTGATTGAAGTGATAATGTCGCAGGAGATTGGTCAACCAATTAAACGGTAAAATTTGCTAGTAGTAAATGAAGTGATGGGCGAACTAGTCTGCTCACTAGTTTAAGCATAGTTACAGATCCTTTTAGGACAGTTGCTCGTAAAACGATTTGATATTTTCCATATAATTTAATAAGTAAGTTGGAACCTATAATGAGAGATTTGTTTTTGAGCCTGCTGAAGTCTATTGGAGAAGATCCTGAGCGCGAAGGGCTATTGAAGACTCCGGACCGTGCGGCTAAAGCATTATCTTTTCTTACCAGGGGCAGTAAAGAAAATCTTGAAGAAGTCGTCAATGGTGCTCTGTTCGAGTCTGATTCCAGGGAGATGGTGATAGTCAAAGATATAGAGATCTACAGTATGTGCGAACATCATATGCTTCCATTTTTTGGCAGGTGTCATATCGGGTATATTCCTGATGGGAAAGTTTTAGGTTTGAGTAAGTTAGCTCGTATAAGTGATATGTTCAGTCGCAGATTACAGATACAAGAGCAGCTGACACACGAGATTGCGTCCGCAGTGTTCAAGACTGTAAAGCCTCTTGGTGTTGGAGTTGTTATCGAAGCGCGCCATTTGTGTATGATGATGAGAGGCGTGCAGAAACAAAACTCCTCAACGGTCTCATCAGCCATGTTAGGGACTTTTTTGACGTCTGATCGGACTAGGTCAGAATTTCTTCAGCTCATCGGGCCTAGGTCAACCGGTGTTTAATATTCTTCCTGTGTGATGAGCGTATTCAAGGTCCTTAGGTTGTCTTAAAACCGTTAAAATTCGCTTCGGTTACACGAAAATATAGTGTTATGATTGGGCCACAAGACAATTAGTGCGTGGGAGCATCACATTTTTTTTAGCGTAATGGACTAGTGGTTGCCTAACTACATGAATTTAAAACAACCTGTTTCCTCCACTTTAAGTATTCCTATTGCCCAGGCCGAGAGGCGGCCGCGCGAGGCTCTATATACAAAGGACCACCTGGTGGACTTGAGTCGGTGCGAGCTAGTGATACATGACTCTATTCAGGAGATCTCTAAGAAAGGCTGGGATAGCTTAATTGGTGATTCCTCTATTACTCGCTCTTATAATTATTTGCTTGCAATCGAAAAAAGTAGCATTTCCGGTTCTCGGTATTACTATCCTGTAATATATGACCAAGAGAAAAATATTGTAGCTCACGCGTGTATTTATACTGTCCGAACTGATTTTTTACAATTGCTGCCCAAGCGACTTTTCGGGGCAGTTCAATATTTAAGGAAGTTTTGGCCCAGCTTGTTGAGTGTTGAAATTACCGAGTGTGGGATCCCACTGGCGTGGGGGTGTTCCATATCCGTAGTGAAAGGATTAAGTCGTTCTCGCATACTTCCCCTTATTAACGACGCGATGATCTCTATAGCAGATAGAAGTAAGAGCTCTCTTTTAGTGATAAGAGACTTTCTTGAAAGAGAGCGAACTGATTCTGATACGCAGCTTACTAGCTTGGGATACCGGCAGCGATCTAATTACCCGCTTGCTCGTATTCGTGTTAGATGGAATAGTTATAATGAATATATAGGTAGCTTTAGAGCGCGGTATCGTAAGGATATAAGACGCAGGATTAGGATAGCTGAGTCGGCCGGTAATCATGTTGAGATCCTTGATAGTTTTGGTTCTGAATCGCTACGATGGGCTAAGCAGGCATCAGTCATCCGTGAGCAGACGAAGGGCTTTCGAAGGGAGGCCTTATCACCTCTATATTACGAAAACATGGATTGTCTCCTGGGTCATGATAGCAAGTTGTTAGTCATAAATAATCGAGGCGATAGGGTTGCGCACGGAATGATCATTTTTGATCGGGAGACTACTACAGCGACGTTCTTTGGTCGAGAGAGCGGCACCCCAAAAAGAGAGTGGTTTCAGCTAATTAACTCAGTTATTAGGATTGGCATTGAAAGAGGTAGTAAATATATAAGCTTAGGACTGGGGTCCTATGATGGTAAGTCCATTGTAGGTGCAGATATAGAACCACTAGTCATATATCGGAGATCAACACATCCTATGTTAAATTTTGTCATCAATTTAATTCCGGATCTTATGAAACCCAAAGTTCTTACGAATAGAAATCTGTTTAGGACGAATCGCTAACATCTTTGTTTCGTTTGCGCGACGAAAGCACATCATTATTTTCTATAAGTTGCCAGATTCCTCCTGCCACGGATGTGATTAATCGGTAAGTATAGAGTAGCGCTACCAGTAATAGTGCCGTTGTTACCGGGAGACCGATCGCGGTGTAGATAGCTGCACTGGCTACTTCTGTAGCGCCCACACCAAGTATGCTTACTGGAACAGACTGTAGGATCATTGATATTGATAGTACAAATAAGATGTCTATATAAGGTATGGTTACCCCTATGCCATGACTTCCTACGAAAATTCCTGCCGCGAGAGTCATATGCATAATTATTGAGGAGCAAAAAGCAATGAAAATCAGCGACCAATTCTCTTTGATGCTCAATAATATTTTCTGATAAATATTTTTTATATCTTTACGAAAAATAATCACAGTAATTATTAGCGCACATGTAGCGACGCCTATTATGGATAAGTTTCCTCTAAGACCAAGTTTCCCAAGCTCAGGTTTTCTTAAAAAAAATAAAAAGGTCGACAATACAACTAGTGAGCAAATTCCAACTATATGATCAAATACTATAGAAGTGATCCGATGACTTGCGCTATCGTGGTTTCTTTTTAGTTTGATAAATTTAGTGAGATCTGCTCCCATCGAAAGGGGCGTAAAAAAATGATAAAAAACTGCTAAGGTATTGATTCGAAGTGCATCGATTATTTTTAATGTGATTCCTGTAGACTTCATGACTAGTTGGAACCTTAGGGAGTACAGTAAAAGTGCTACCTGACTTATAAAAAAACCAAGTAACACTTTTCCGTTAAATACACTCATTAGATTAAGATTGCTCACGTTAGCTATTGATATTAATAGTATTACGACTCCCACAGAAATTAGGAATACTTTTAACAAGCCAAATCGCTTTTTATCCGATAGCGTGGTTAATAAAATTTTGGACATTAGTTTTTCTTGATATCGGGTCGAGCTAGCTCGAAACGATCACGAGTCCTTGTGTATGACGAACCACCCATTCTTCCAACAGTATCAAGTTTATTTGGATCGATTTTGAAGTTGTCGATTACTTCATCGTCGATATGAAAACATACAACTTCTCCAATTATAAAAGCGCCACCCAGCAGTTTATTACTCACCTCCACTATTTCAATGAGACGACATTCCATATTGATACGTGATTCTTTTACTAATGGGCACGAGATTATGCTCGCGCGCTTAGGAGTGAGTTGCGATAGCGGGAACTCATCGACTTCAGGAGGTACGTCAGAAGACGCTACATTCATGCGATCTACTAGATTTTCAGAAACAATGTTTACCCCGAATTCTTTCGTCTCTTCAATATTGTTCCGGCTATCTCGGGTCTTATCCTTTTGTGTAATTAATGGGCTAAATCCAATAGCCGGCGGATTTGCACTCACCCCAGTAAAAAAGCTGTAAGGAGCAAGATTAAAAATTCCGGCCTCACTAACAGAGGAAACTAGCGCTATTGGTCGCGGCGTAATCGACCCAATCATGAGTTTGTAGATATCATTTGGCCGAGACTCGGATGGATAAACTATCATTAGGTGCCTTTGTGAAATGGTAAATTGCAGAAATTGGTTAGATTAGTCGGATATTTTAGTCCGGAATATATTCCACCGGTAGTGCTGACGTCTTGATGACCTCTCGGAGGACGAAACTAGAGTGTACGCCCGAAACTCCATCAATTCGCGTTAATCGACCTAGTAAAAACTCCTCATAGTAGGTCATATCGGGCAGGATTGCTTTTATCAGATAGTCGGCAGCTTGGCCTGTTACGATACTACATTCCAATATTTCCGGCATTGCTGATATTTCTTGTTCAAATTTAGAGAAACGCTCGGGTGTATGCCGGTCCATTGTGATACTGATCATTGCTGTGATAGTTAGGCCTAAAAGATTTTGATCTAGGATTGTGATGTGAGATGAAATGACTCCAGATTCTTCCAGTCTTTTTACCCTCCGAAGACATGGCGTCGGGGAGAGTCCAATTTTTTCCGCTAGCTGGAGATTGGTGATCCGCGCGTCTTTTTGCATATACGATAGAATTTTTCTATCAATCCGATCTAATTTTGGTCTTTTATTTGGAGGTGAATAATTTTTCATTTTTATATTATATTAGATAATAAATTTTAAATGAAATGTTTTTGTAGATATATAATCTAAAAATTAGAGTATTATTGTCATATATAACAATAATACTCTAAGCGTAATCATGTATCATTCTTTGGATATATATGTTTGTTGTTTTAGCTAGGATATTGGAGACAGAGAAGCAATTATGAGTAATTTCAGTCATTCAAAATATATGCCCTACCCCTTGGTAGGGTTAAAAGATAGAACATGGCCGGATAACGAAATAAAGAAAGCTCCTTTGTGGTGCAGCGTTGACTTACGGGACGGCAATCAAGCTTTAATTGAGCCGATGAACGTCAGTCAAAAACTGCAAATGTTTAAATTGCTTGTCAAAGTAGGTTTTAAAGAGATTGAGGTTGGATTTCCTGCGGCGTCACAGCCCGATTTTGATTTCGTACGGACCCTTGTTGAGGAGAATTTGATTCCTGATGACGTTACCGTGCAGGTGCTCACGCAAGCTAGAGAGGAATTAATTGTTAGATCTTTTGAATCGTTGTCGGGCGCAAAGAACGCCATAATGCATTTGTATAACTCAACCTCTACGGTTCAGCGTGACAAAGTATTTGAATTAGATAGAGATGGTATAAAAAATATCGCTGTGGAAGGAGCGAAGGTCGTCTTGTCAGAGTCCAAGAAACACCTTGATACTAAATGGCGTTTTGAGTACTCCCCTGAAAGTTTTACTGGAACTGAATTAGATTATGCTGTGGAGGTATGTGATGCCGTGCTAGATGTTTGGAATGCTAGTCAGGAGAATCCCTGTGTAATCAACCTTCCCGCAACTGTGGAAATGGCTACACCAAACGTCTACGCTGATCAAATTGAATGGATGTCCAGAAATTTGGCGAGACGAAGCGGGGTGGTGTTGAGCCTACACACTCACAATGATCGGGGATGTGCCGTCGCTGCGGCAGAATTAGGTGTTATGGCGGGCGCGGATAGAATTGAAGGTACACTTCTTGGCAATGGCGAACGAACTGGGAACATGGATATCGTAACGATGGCGATGAATCTCTACAGCCAAGGTATTGAACCTGAGTTGGATTTGTCAAATATGGATGAAATTATTCGTTGCGTGAAGGCTTGCACTCAGCTTCCTGTTCATCCAAGACACCCTTATGCAGGAGAATTAGTTTTTACTGCGTTTTCGGGAAGTCACCAGGATGCCATCAAAAAATGTTTAACTAAACGTCAACCTGAAGACAAATGGGCGGTGGCATATTTACCTATTGATCCTTCAGATTTGGGAAGGTCTTATCAAGAAGTAATTCGCATCAATAGTCAATCTGGTAAAGGCGGAGTTGCTTATGTTCTTGAGCAAGAGCGCGGATTAAATATACCACGGTGGCTTCAGATCGATTTTAGCAGTGTTGTGCAAAAGTATGCTGAAGATAGTGAAACGGAAGTTGCCCCAGAAAAGATTGTAGAATTATTTGCTCAACACTATCTCACTACGAATACACCCTATGAGCTCAAGAACTATCAATTATCGAGAATTGATGGAGAAGACCATCTGACAGCAGAGGTTCTTTTTGAACAAAAAATGGTTGAGTTATCAGGCCGGTCTGCAGGGGTCGTTAGCGCTTTTGTAAGTGCTCTTGAAGACCACGCTGCGAAACAGATTGTGTTGGTCGAGTATAGCGAACATACCTTGAGTCAAGCTGATGGTGCCGATGCCGAGGCCGTGACATACGTACAACTGAATATTGAAGGAACTCGATATTGTGGGGTTGGTCTCTCCAATGACATATTAGAAGCCTCTCTAAAAGCGATTTTAGGTGCTATAAATTGCTCGACTAAGCCCCCAAAAGAGATAGCGGCTTGACGAGAAATAATTTTTTCATGAATTGTAAATTTCTCAATTAGGTGCCTGAATGGACTCATTGTTCTCAGTAAAAAATAAGATAATATTCGTGACTGGCGGATCGAGAGGGATAGGGTACATGATGGCTTCTTGCTATGTGAAAGCAGGTGCTAGGGTGTATATAACATCTCGAAATCAAAAGCGATGTGCTGCTGTAGAGAGAGAACTCGCAGATATCGGATTTTGTCGCTCGATCTCTGGTGACCTGTCAAAATTGTCTGAAATAGAGCGTATTGTGTCTGAAATAGGAGCTCTAGAGCCCAAGTTGGATGTACT
>CACEAA010000018.1 GCA_902557415.1 uncultured Pseudomonadota bacterium
CATCTCCTCAATTACCGGAGGCGAATCCGACTATATGGGATGGTTTAATGCAAACCAATCAGCGCAGCCCCAGTTTGTTGACGGCGATGTGATTACTTATGATAAAGCTGACTTAGTGAGACCTTTTATTCCCAAAGAATTCCAAGATGAGTGGATTTTTCAAGGAATGGAAATGACCATTAAAGATGCTGGTGATATGCAGAATGGCCAAGTTTACCTAGATGCTACAAAAAAGCATTATGGTACTGCTACGATAGCGTCTGATGGTGCGATCGAGAATTATCAAGCTGGCCGTCCTTTTGATCCAGAGAAATTTGTTCCTGGCGCTGATAGCGGATGGAAAATGATTTGGAACTGGAACTACCGCTGGCAAAATGATGGCGTAAACGTTGGTGAAGTTGAGTGGGTTTGGGTGCGCCGTGGTGGTAACCATGATAAACACGAAATCATGACGCGTTCAGGCGGTAAGTACGCTCAGTACTATGAAGGTGGCGGAGCGTTCGAGCGTGTGTTAAATGGGCCTTATAAGCGCTATTTGATGGCACACAATGCTAAGCATGGTGCGACCGATTACCGAGTGAATGGTGGTAAAGGCTTTGCGAAAGGGACAGAGTTCCGAGAGTACACCGGATTCGTGTCCCCTTTTGATATCGCTGGTACGGCATTCTTGATTTTACGATATGACGATCCTCGTAAAGCTGATGATTCTTGGGCATATATTCCAAGTTTGAGACGCGTACGACGTATCTCTGTTGAGGTGAAATCTGACTCATTGCTTGGAACAGATCATACCTTAGAAGATTTTTATGGTTTCAATGGTCGACCAATGGAGCATGATTGGGAGTATGTGGGTACTACTAATATTCTCGTTGTTGCTCGTTCTAGAAATCGTGAAACAGTCTACTATGGTCCTAATGGTTGGGCGGTAAAAGATGACTACGCTTTAAGGAAAACAGATGTTGTAAAACAAATTCCTAAGAGTTCAGCTCATCCTTACTCGTTTAAATTTATCCATGTAGACCGAGCGACTGGTGAATCTTACTATGCTAATGCTTTTGATAAAGCAGGTGAATTGTGGAAGGTTTGGCAGTTGACTAAGGTTTGGACTGAAGATCCTTGGGTTGTTTTAGACGGAAAGGGAAGTCCTTTTGCGTGGAAAGAACCTGGTCAGTTTAGTCCAAAGGGAACTAATTTCCAGTTATTTCAAAGCATCAATGTAATTGATCTACAGAATAACCGAGGAACACTTGTTCCATGTCGAGGAACTGAGGCTCCGAATCAGGATTTGAGAAGAGCTAAACGTGTACTTGACGTTAACTACCTAACTGAAGGTCGTTAAATTATCTAAAAACAATTGTTTTAAAGGCCGTCTTAGTGACGGCCTTTTTTTTACCCGGAAATATTAGTCCACGCGTCGCCCATGAGTTCGTTAGAGGGCAGGCTTTCATCCATGAGTTTTTCTGCAGCCTGTGCTCCCACTATTGGAAGACCTTCAGGATCAAGGGCTCCGATTTGTGCGAGCACGGATGCTTGGTCCCAATAGATATGTTCGTGATACAGTTTGTTTCCCCGGAAGTTGACAATTGCCACCAGTGGGACCTGCACAAATTTATTGGTCGGTTCCACATTAGGAAGCATCCAGGGTACTTCACAGGTATGAGTAAACGAAAATATCATTTCGTCCACTAATCGATCGCTCCCGAGTGTGCGGGAGATAGGTACCAGTTTCGTATCCGGTGGATTCGAATTTACAAAGAAGTTTGTATAGAATTTTTTGAGACTTTTGTACCCAACGCCACCTGTCATTGTTGGGATATGGTTGACATAAGGCTCATCGACCATAGTCGACATCGTGGCATCTACATTACGCTCGCCGAACTCATACTGAGTGTGAAGTTCCCAAAGTGCAGTCAGGTCATATATCGGCCCTATTTTCTTTCGGATGGCTTCCAAAGTTTTGGAGTAAGCAATCAAAGTCGCTGGCTTGTTGTAGCTCGCACTTGTCGGTGAAAAGAAGTCATTCGAGACGTCTGGATAAGAGAAGACTTTTAAATTGCTTTGACCTTCTAGGTGACTAAATATTTCGGGATCGCTCGAATGTACAATGACGTCACATATCGATGTTACTATATCGATATGTGGGGGCTCGTAACAGACTATACATTTAATTGAGGGGTGTTTGGCCATAGTAATTGCGACTAGTGATGCTTGACCGAACGCTATTACTGCGATTTGTCCAACAAGTGATTCTACTGATTTGACTTTGTTGATTAGCGAGTTTATTGCGTCCTCGTCCGAATTGTCGGTTATCAGCGATATACAGTTATAGCCTTCGGCTGCGTACAGTTTGGTATTTTGGATAATAGTATTTTGGTCATATCCCTTTGGGTACAATACCAAGATTCCTGGGCCATGTGCGTCCTCAGGTGTTCTCGCAGTGACTACATCGTAAATCGTTCCAAATGCTAATTTGATTTCCCTGCTACTCAACGTTTTCCCCTTGTACTACGTGGCTGATGTTATTCTAATGGGATACTAACATGATCTACTTTTTTATTAAGCATAAGGGGCTATGAATGCGGAAACAAATTTCCAACATGTATGAAGCACAGCATTTTAAATTAGGTGTGTTTTCCGCGAATTGCTCAGGAGGAATGGCCATTACCAAAGTTGAAGAGCGTTGGGATGCAACTTGGGAGAATAACATAGCGTTAGCGGCGATGATGGATAATGCAGGCTTAGAGTTTTCTTTACCGATCGCGCGCTGGGTAGGTTACGGGGGGGATACAGCATTTCAGGAACAGTCGTTAGAAACAATTACTTGGGCCACAGGCTTAATCGGAAAAACTGAGAAGCTAACTGTATTTGCTACTGCTCACAGCGCATTTTTTCATCCCCTTGTTGCCGCCAAGCAGTTTGCGACCATAGGCGAAATTGCCGCAGGCCGTTTTGGCTTGAACATTGTATGCGGCTGGAATCAACCAGAATACGATATGTTTAATTTAGAACTACCGGAAAGCCATGACGTACGTTATCAGTTAGGACAATCCTGGTGGGATATCATCCGTCGTTCTTGGACCTCGACTGAGCCATTTGATTGGGAAGATGCATTTTTTAAAATCAAGAATGGTCGTTGCACTCCGCAGCCATTTTTGGAAACGCTACCGCCTGTAATGAGCGCGGGATCATCACCACAAGGACAGGCCTTCGCGGCAAAGAATTGCGATTTTCTTTTCACAGTAATGCTAGATATTAAAAGTGGGCAAGAAACCGTGCAGACTGTTAAGGAGCTGGCCGCTAGAACTCATAAAAGAGATATTGACGTTTTCACAACCACATATGTTGTATGTCGGCCGACTACCCAGGAAGCCATTGATTATCATAATTACTACGCGAAGGACATGGCTGACCATGAAGCCGTTGAAAGACTAATGAGTTTGATGGGGATGCACGCTCATTCGTTTCCTCGGGATCAAATTCAATCACTTAGAACGAATTTCGCGGCAGGGCATGGTGTATATCCGCTGATCGGAGACCCTGATACTGTAGCTGACGAGATTGAAAAAATCGCACTGGCGGGTTTCGGTGGCATCTCAATGTCATTTGTCAACTACAATAGAGAACTTCCTTTTTTTATCCAGGAAGTGATCCCTCGTCTCGAGAGAAAAGGCTTGCGGGTGCCGATAGGCACGGACTAACTATTTTCTAGATCTGAGTACCGGGTCTATCTGAAACTCTAGAATGCCAATTTTTAGTGTGCATGCAGTCATCTGGGACTGCCAAGCCCACTCGAATCCCGAAATCAACTGCGCATAAAGCGGTTATATCGCTGGCTGTGTAGCGTTCGCCTGCTAAGTATGGCGCGGTTGCTAATCGAGACTCTAATTGCTGGTAGAACCAAGCAACGCGGGCCTTTCCGCGCGTAACGAGTTCTGGGATAGTTGATACTCCTGAATAACCCGGCATTGCGCGATTTTTGAATAGCTCATTGCTATTACGGAAATATTCTCCAACAGCTTGCATACCTTGCATCTCCGAAAACCTTTCCCATGACTCTATGGTCGCGGCTTCAAACGGATTGTCGCCTAGCAAATTTGGCTCGGGATGTAATGCTTCTATATACCGAAAAATAGATGGTACCTCAGCTATAACAGTACCGTCCTCTAACTGCAGCGCGGGCAGGGTGCCCCACGGATTAATCTTTATATATTCTGGCTCTAAGTTTTCACCATCGAGGATACTGACCTCCTGCATTTCTATATCGAGATTTTTCTCTTTAATAAATATTCTAGCTCTTCTCGGATTAGGGGCCATACCGCAGTCAAATAACTTCATTTACTTTTCCATTTTTGGGGATAGAGTATACTTTAACACTTATTTAATACTTTTAAACAAGCACCTTTGATCCTGATAAGCCATCTCTATGGGAAATTGTTTGTAAAATATTTCAGATTAGTCATGACAAATCTATTTTCAATCTAGCCTTTATCTGTCATGATTGCGGTATGAAACGTTTACTGCTGTTAAGTTTGTTAGTTGCTCTCTGCGCCAATGTTCAGGTCGTATTATCGGCAAACTCAAAAGATGTCAAGAGACTGAAGTTGTTAAGGATGTGTAAGGGATGCGATTTGAGTGACGCGAAATTGCGCTACGCTGATCTCAAAAATGCGGTGCTTGTTGGAGCTGATCTATCAGGGGCGGATTTGAAGGCTGCTGACTTGAGTGGTGCGAACTTGACTGGAGCAAATTTGACTAATGCTGATTTATCAGAATCGGATTTAAATGGGTCTGTTTTGGTTGATGCTGATCTGCGTGGCGCCGAGTTATATAATTCTAATTTGCTGCGGTCTGACTTAAGAGGTGCGGATTTGTCGACAATCGAAATTGATGCCTCTCGACTGATTGAGGCTACGATCTGTAAGACTAAAACGAAGGCGGGAGAGCAGAATAGAGACTGTAGCTAGTGCGTCATGTCCATAATTTTGTGATTTAGCTCGATGTTTCCTGCTTAAAAAAGTATGACGATAAAACATTACTCGCTGCTAGATCTTGCGCCTGTAAATGAGGGTTCTGAGCCAGCAGATGCTTTTCGGAATGCGGCGGACTTGGCGAAGCACGCCGAGGGCTGGGGGTTTACTAGATACTGGCTCGCCGAGCACCATAACATGCCCGGGATCGCTAGCGCTGCAACTTCGGTCGTCGTAGGACATGTTGCTGGGAGTACCAAGACAATTCGAGTTGGTGCTGGTGGAATTATGTTGCCCAATCATTCTCCCTTAGTGATTGCCGAGCAATTTGGAACTCTTGAGTCCCTGTATCCCGGACGGATAGATCTTGGGTTAGGGCGTGCTCCGGGAAGTGATATGGTTACGGCGCGTGCGCTTCGAAGAAATCTAGAAAGTAATCCAGATAATTTTTTTCAGGATTTAGGCGAATTGCAGGCGTTTTTTTCCTCCCCTGCAGACTCTCAGCGAGTGCGCGCGGTTCCTGGTTCTGGTCTAGAGATCCCAATTTGGATACTCGGTTCGAGTATGTTTGGTTCTCAAGTAGCTGCAGCACTAGGCTTACCTTTTGCGTTTGCATCGCATTTTGCACCCGATTCTATGCTAGGTGCGATTAAAACTTACCGCTCTCATTTCAAGCCATCTCGAAATTTAGCGGAACCTCATGTGATGGTCGGAGTAAATTTTTTCGCGGCGGAAACTGATGTTGAGGCACAGCGACTTTTTACCTCGTTACAAAAGCAATTCACTAATCTTTTCAGAGGTTGTCCCGGTAAATTACAACCTCCAGTAGATTCTATGGAAGACTATTGGAGCTCTGCTGAACGTGCAGGCGTGGATAGAGCACTAATTCATTCGGTAGTGGGGTCCCCCTCCACTGTAAGTGAGAAACTTGAAGAGTTCATTGAGCTCACGGGGGCCGATGAGCTATTGCTTACAGGACAGATATATGAGCATAGTGCACGGCTAACTTCGTTTGAGATTGCCTCACAAGTTTGCTCCAAACTAATTCATTAACTAAACCTATGTAAGGCCGGTCTGTTCCTCAACCCCGATTAGTAAATTTAGAGTTTGAATACATTGGCCGGATGCACCTTTGCCTAGATTATCTAGTTGAGCCACCATAATGGCTTGGCTCTTCTCTTGGTTGTAGAGAAGATGAAGGTGCAGTTGGTTGCTGCCGTTTAGAGCTTGCGGACTCAGCGATTGCCCCACTTCCGAGTAGTTAGAATCTACAATTTTGATAAACTTTTCATTCTTGTAATGTTCGGAATATATCTCACGAATATCGGTAGCAGTAACTTTTTTCCCAATTTGCCATAGCGGCAATGGTACATGAACCAGCATTCCTTGTTTATATGGTCCCACAGTTGGCAGAAACGTAGGATCTTCTGTGACACCTGACCAGAGCTTGATCTCCGGCACATGTTTATGATTGAGATTAAGCGCGTAGTCGTAACCGCTTAAAGTGGTTGAGCTTCCTGCCGGAGCTTGCTCAAATTGTGAGATTAGATTTTTACCTCCTCCTGAGTAACCCGATAATCCATGGATATAAAAGGCCTCAGAGCCGTCGAATAGGCCCGACGACACGAGCGGGTGAATGATAGAGACGGCCCCGATAGCGTAACAACCCGGGTTACTGATCCGCTTACTTGATTTAATCTTATCTCTTTGAGATTTATCATATTCCGTGAAACCATAAGACCAATTGCTATTTGTTCGATGTGCTGAAGATGCATCTATGATAGTTGTGTCACTATTTTCCAATAAGGACACCGCGTCTTTTGCAGCGTCGTCCGGAAGACAGAGGATAACTATGTCGGCAGTATTAATCGCGTTTTTACGGGAGATTCTTGTTTTTCTTTCTCGATATGGTAGTTGAATTAGGTCAATGTCGTTTCGCGTCTGAAGCATATCAGAAATTTGAAGGCCAGTTGTTCCTGCTTCGCCATCAATAAAAATCGTTGGTTTTCCAGTCATTTTTTTGCTTCCCGGAGTTGTCCTATCGTTCTGTACTTTAGTTTGCTTGTATCTTAACGGTTATTCAGGAGTCGACAAGTGTTTGTAGTCATTTTGCTTGTATTGTGACCCGTCTCATATGTCACGCCCGAGTTTCTCTGCTTCATAGATTATCGCTTCAATGCGTCGGGGCGCGATCACATCTCCTAATTTATAGGCGCAGATCTTTTCTTTCGTCTTGAAATATAAATCATCATTTGGGTTTTGAGTCATCGCCATGACCACGGCAGAGACGTTTGTGCGATACGTGGGTTCCCCCCCCCAAATGTCGTAAACCGAAATAGAGTCCTCAAATATCTCTTCGATAAAGTGCAGAGCGCTAAGCCGGACGTTTAAACTTTTTAGACGTGGCATCACGTAAGGCATATCCAATGTCCTCTGGGTATCTGCTCCAATGAATGGTCTGGGCGATATTATCTCAACCGCGATATCGTTATCTGCCAGCAATTCGGCGAGGCCAAGAGGAAGGTACTCACCGGTCTCATCTAGAATAATGACATTTCTTCCTAAGCTATCAGGAGATGCCAAAACCGCCTCTATGGCGGTCTTGATATCAGAGACTATCGGAAGATGACACCCCGGAATTTTATCTCTTTCGGGCCTATATGGACTATAGCCTGTTGTGGCCCAAAGGGAGCCAGTTGCAAAGACCGCTATATCGCCCGTGATTTTTATTTCATTCATCTCAGTTGAGGTGTTGATTTTAGAGCCAGCATTTATTGCTCGAGTCGCCAGGTTGTCTATTGCTTTTTGCCAAGCAGCTCTAGTTGGTAACTTTTTGAGAAGATTAAGTCTGCCACCTAGATCGGTGCTGGATTCAAATACCGTTACTTTATGTCCCCTCATAGCGGCAGTTCCGGCAAAACGAAGGCCTGCAGGCCCACCACCAACGACGGATATCTCTTTTGGAGAGTTTGTTAGAGATAAACTTCCTTTCCCCCAATACTCTTCCCGTCCCATTTCAGGATTTTGAAAGCACGTAACTTCTCGGTTATTAACTAGCCTACTAATACATATATTTGCGCCAATACATTGAGTGACTTCTTTTTCTTTATTCTCCAAACTTTTGTTGACCAGATGAGCGTCTGCCATATGCGCTCGCGTCATGGCCACCATGTCAGCGTCACCAGTGGCAAGCATTTCTTCTGCGCGTCCTAATGTCAGGAAACGACCTACAATAAACAGAGGTATATTATCTCCAACAATTTTTCGAGCTTTTTTAGCGCTTTCAGCTAGAAAGCCTTCCTTCATGGTTCCCATTGGAGCTACTGCGACGTGCAATGTGTGGTAACCACCGGCCGACAAATCATAAAAGTCGAATAGGTTATGTGACTTAAAAATTTCTAATTGCTTCTCGGTCTGTGTTGGAGTAATTCCAGCGTCACCTAGGTATTCATCAAAAGAAAGCCTAAGCCCCATTATGAAGTCTGGCCCAAGTTTTTCTCGAATAGCCTTACCGATTTCAATGATTAAACGACAGCGATTCTCGATAGTACCCCCATATTTATCGATACGTTTATTGAAAGCCGGACTTAAAAATTCGCCGAGTAACTGGCTATGGGCTGCATGTATTTCGATTCCATCTAGACCTGACTCCGCTACATTAGTCGCGGACTGCACGAAGTGAGAAATTAATTCGTCTATGTGTTCCGACTGCATGGCGATTGGCATCTCTTCGGTAACGGCCGACGGAATTCTTGAGGCGGCCCATAATGGCCTCCAGTCATCCATGTATTGAGTACCGTCGCCTTGGGCGCCACAGGCAAAAAGCTGAACTAGTTGTTTACAGTCAAATTCATGAACTGCTTCACCCAACTTTTTATACCAAGGAATACAGCGTTTATCCCAGGCTATGCAACCTGCGGCATAGTTTCGGCCGGCAGGATGAACAGCTTGTTGTTCTAGGATGAGTAATCCTGCGCCACCTTTAGCGCGCTCTCGATAATAGTTTATGTGACGCTCACTAAGTGTTCCATTTTTTCCATACAGTTGAGTATGCCCAGTCATCATAATTCTATTTTTTATTTTTAGATTACCGATTTGTAGGCAACGTTGGACATGGCTGTACTTTCTATTACTCATACTAGTCAAGTTATCTCTCCCGCATAGGTTGCTGAATAATCTTTATTTTTTCGGACGTTTTTGAACAGTATTATCTTTAAGTTATTTTGTGTGCCCCCACATTAGTTCAACTGGTCGTTATTATCCACATATAGAGTTAAAATAGCGTATTCGTCAATTGATATATTAATCGGAGTATTGCGTATGCGCTCTAAGCGCTTTTCAGTAGTTTTAATTTTTTCTTTACTTAGCGGGGTAGGGCTTGTCCAATATTTTTCATATAAGGATTCTCATCCTTCAACTGAAGATGCTTACGTACAAGCACATATTGTTAATATCGCATCTCGCGTGTCTGGCCCTGTTGTTAAACTACATGTATCTGAAAATGACTACGTGAATACCGGCGATATTTTATTTGAAATTGATCCTTCGGTTTTTCATGCAGTTCTTCAGGGCGCATCGGCTAATTATGAGCTTGCTAAGCAGGCCGCTGGTGCAAGCGATGCCAAAGTGGGAATGGCTAAATCTACATTAGAGGAACGTGAAATCGTTCTTGCTCGAGCGAAAAGAGCGTTAGAAAGAGCTACTTCTCTCGCGCAAAAAAAATTAATTTCTGAAGCTGAGTTTGATGACGCTACGGCGACCTACGCTGAGTCAAAAGCGTCAGTAGCTAGTGCACGAGCTGATCTTCGAAGAGCGGAAAGTGAGCTAGGCGTTAAAGGTGATGGTAATGCGCGTTTACGTGAGGCTTCTGCCCAAAGAACTGCTGCCCAACTTGATCTAGCTTTTACCGAAGTTGTAGCCCCTGTTTCCGGTTGGGTGACGAATCTCACGCTTCGCGAAGGAGCCATGGTGATAGCGCGTCGCTCGCAGTTTTCTATTGTTGAAGATAGTGAGTGGTGGATTGAGGCGAATTTTAAAGAAACTGACTTAAAGTCGATGCGGCCAGGGCAACAGACTACAATCGGGGTAGATATGTACCCTGATCTTAAGTTACTGGGTCGCGTTGAAAGTCTGGGTGCGGGTTCAGGTGCGGTATTTTCGCTACTTCCACCTGAAAATGCTACTGGAAATTGGGTTAAGGTGACCCAACGATTCCCAGTCCGCATATCAATTGAGTCGCGACCCGATGATCCAGATAGAGTGAGGCCACTCCGAGTTGGCGCTAGTGCAACAGTTACAGTTGATGTTAGGGAATGAGTACTAGCTTGAGAGATAGCGAGAAGCCTTCGATCGCTCTAGTGGTTGGCGTAATGCTAGTCGCTACGTTAGAAGTGCTCGATGTGACAGTTGTGAATATAGCACTTCCTCATATTATGGGGAGTTTTGGTGCGACACCTGACCAAGTCACTTGGATGATTACTTCCTATCTTATAGCGACAGTCATAGTAATGCCTCTGACTGGCTACTTTGTATCTCGCTATGGTCGCCAGCGGACGATGCTAGTTGGTGTGGTGGGCTTCACTGCCACTTCTTTAGCGTGTGGCCTTTCATGGAGTTTAACGTCAATGGTAATTTTCCGTTTTTTACAAGGGGCATTTGGCGCGGTTTTAGTTCCCATTTCCCAGTCAATTTTGCTGGATGCTTATCCGCGTGAGAAAGCGAACCAAGCAATGGCTCTCTGGGGATTAGCTATAATGGTCGCTCCAGTTATGGGGCCAGTCATAGGTGGCTACATCACGGAATACTGGAGTTGGCCATGGGTTTTTTTTATTAATATTCCTTTGGGTTGCATCGCATTGTTTTTGGTAATCGACCGGGAGACAGCCCTTCCTAAAGGCAATAAAGTAGAAGCTGATTGGTGGGGACTATTCTTTTTAGCCATCGCCTTAGCCTGCTTTCAAACTGTACTAGATCAGGGGCACATGAGAGATTGGTTCGAGTCTAAATTCATCTGGGTACTGTCTTGGATTGCGTTTTGCTTTGCACTACTTTTTATTGCAAGAGCCTATGGTAGGACTGATAACTTTATTGATATAAGATTATTTTCAGATCGAAACTTCACATTTGGATGTCTCCTTATGGCTGGTTATGGCATGGCTATGTACTCGAATATAGTGATGTGGCCACTTCTCGCACAATCAGTTTTTAATTATCCTGCTGATCAAGCTGGCTGGATTTTGGCCCCCAGAGGTATGGTAAGCGCAATAATGATGATCACTATTGGAACGTGGCTGGCTCCTCGCATTGATATGCGTTGGATTATTGGAATTGGTTTAATCTTTTCTGCTTATGCTGCTTCGATGATGGCAGGCTTGTCTCGCGATGCTGGCACATTCTCGTTGGTTGCGCCGGGCTTACTTATGGGCCTAGCGATGGCTTGTGTGTTCGCGCAACTCTCTACAGCGACATTCTCAACGATCACACCTGAAAAAAGTTCAGATGCTGCCGGAATTTACAATGCAGTTAGGGGAATAGGGGGGTCAATAGGTATCGCAATTACTAGTGCATTTTTAGTGCGAAAAGAACAGGTCCATTGGCATGACCTCGGAACCAATATTAGTGAAGTGAATCCAAATATTTATAGTTGGATGGAAAAAGCTGATATCGCTATTGATGAGCCGACTACCCCTGTGAATTTGGGGAAGGAACTTTTTCGGCATGCAGAAATAGCTGCCTTTAATGACGTGTTTTGGTTAGTGGCGCTAATGTTCATCAGTCTGTTACCGTTAGTCTTTTTCATGAATAACACTCAAAGAAGTAGGGGTGACCTAACGGCGAAGCAGACATTTCAAAAAGAATCATCATCCCACCAAGGGTAAAAATTTGGCATATCAGACGAGACTTTGTCGACAAAATTTGGGCTCCTTTTCTCTAGGAACGATTTCACACCTTCTTGCGCATCACAAGATCTTCCTAAGGCAAAAATACTTTTCGAGTCGATGCGATGTGCTGCCATAGGATCTTTTTCACCCAACATTTTCCACATCATTTGTCGAGTTAGGGCAATAGAAACAGCCGATGTATTTAGGGCGATCTCTTTTGCGATCGTCTTTGCCCGAACGAGGAGTTCATCTTTAGGGACCACCTCTGATATCAAATCACTTTGTAGCGCCTCTTGAGCATCGATAATGCGACCTGAAAAACACCATTGCAATGCCTTAGAAATTCCGACTACGCGCGGTAAAAACCAACTTGAACAAGCCTCGGGCACGATACCACGGCGTGCAAATACAAAACCAAAGCGAGAATCTTCTGATCCGATCCGGATATCCATAGGCAATAACATTGTGGCCCCGACTCCAACCGCGGCTCCGTTTACTGCAGCAATTAATGGCTTTTGGCAGTTGTACATTTTTAAAGAGAGAATACCACCTCCATCTCTATGGTCCTCTGACTTGCCCATTTTTTCAAAAGATTTTTGCCCCCCAGACAGTTCGGCCCCAGCACAAAACCTTTTGCCAGCCCCAGTAATAATGATAACTCGGACCTCATCTTGACGATTCGCGTTATCCAGAGCACTTAGTAATTCGTCTAGCATTTGAGGGTTAAAAGCGTTGAGTTTTTCTGGCCGATTTAAGGTTAATGTAAGAATATTGTCCTCGAGGTCCCAATTGATGCATTGGTATTTCATATTTTTTCCTTATCTTGGTTCAGAGTAGGTGGTGACCCGGGCAGGATTCGAACCTGCGACCTGTCGCTTAGGAGGCGACCGTTCTATCCAGCTGAACTACCGGGCCTTAGAAACCTATACAGAAACGGTGAATTTAGAAATTTTTGTGATCACGACCGCGTAATTTTAGCCCACGTGTCGCGCAGTGTAACGGTTCGATTGAAAACAATAGTATGTCCAGCTTTCGTTTGTTCGTCGCGACAGAAATATCCTAGCCGTTCGAATTGGAATGTGTCGCCTTCTTTGGTTTCTTTGAGACTTGGCTCGCCTACGGCTTTGTCACATTCAATCAACGAGTTCGGATTGATATGTTCAAGAAAGCTATCTGCGCTAGCTGGATCTTCGGTATCGAAGAGCCTATCAATTAGATTTATGTGCATTGATTGCCCTAAAGTGGCTGATACCCAATGTATAATACCTTTTATTTTTCTACCGTCAGATGTCTTTCCTCCACCAGATTGAGGATCGTATTTACAACGCAGCTCAATTAAATTGCCGTTATTATCTTTAATAATATCTTCACAGCTGATCGCATATCCGTAACGAAGTCGAACTTCACTTCGTTCACTTAGACGGTGAAATTTTTTCGGCGGATCTTCCATGAAGTCACTTTTTTCTATATATATCTCACGGGTTAAGGGAATTTTTCGCTTTCCAAAAGTTTCATTTTTCGGATGATTAGGTACCTCTATCCACTCAGTTTCACCATCGGGAAAGTTAGTTAGAACTACCTTGATTGGGTCTATGACCACCATAGCTCGGACCGCGTTAGCGTCCAGATTTTCCCTAACACAATTTTCTAGGACGGCAGTATCGATTACAGCTTGCTTTTTAGTAATACCTATTCGCTCGCAGAAATCTTTTATTGCCTCGGGTGGGTATCCTCTTTTACGCATTCCTTTGATGGTAGGTAACCTAGGATCACCCCAGCCATTTACATGTCCTTCAGTCACTAGTTGATATAATTTTCTTTTACTCGTTACTGTATAGTTTAATTCTAGCCGCGCAAACTCTATTTGCTGAGGGTGGCAATCAATTGAGATATTATCAAGTACCCAATCATAAAGTGGCCGATGATCTTCAAATTCGAGAGTACATAGACTATGGGTAACCCCTTCTATAGCATCTGAAATGCAGTGCGTGAAGTCGTAAAGCGGGTATATATGCCACTGATCACCAGTGCGATGATGCGTGGTGTTCTTGATACGATACAGGATAGGATCACGTAGATTGATATTAGGGGAGGCCATGTCTATTTTTGCTCTGAGCACGCGCGACCCTTCGTCGAACTTACCATCATGCATCCCTTGAAAAAGATTCAAATTGTCTTTTACGCTGCGTCTTCTATGAGGACTCTCCGTTCCTACTTCAGTTAAAGTCCCTCTAGTTAGACGGATTTGCTCAACTGACTGATCATCTACGTATGCTTTGTCGTGTTCGATTAGTTCGCAAGCAAATTTGTATATTTGTTCAAAGTAGTCAGAAGCATGATGGAGATGCCCTTTAAAATCGAAACCTAACCATTTGACATCTGCCTTTATAGCTTCGGCATATTCTTCTTCTTCTTTATCAGGATTTGTGTCGTCAAAGCGCAGATTACAATAGCCTGAAAACTCGAGCGGTAACCCAAAGTTTAAGCACATTGATTTTGCATGTCCGATATGGAGAAAACCATTAGGTTCGGGTGGGAATCTAGTTATGATCCCGTGTTGAATTTTGTTTGACGCTATTTCGTTAGTCACTATGTGTCTAATGAAATTTGATGATTTACTATTTCCGTTATCTGACATTTGAGTATTCTAAATATTTGTTGTTTAACTTAATATTATATCGCCACATGCATTAGGAGCCATCACAACGAAGTGATTAAAATTTTTAGAGCCAATTTTTGGTCAAGATGACCATCCATGTTCCAACCATACCAATGATCGCTACAAATACAGCGGCCGCACCAAAGTCTTTGGATCGACCGACAAGCTCATCGTTGGCAATAGAAATTTTGTCGCAAATGGCTTCGATAGCGGAATTGACTAGTTCGATTATGATTAGGAAAAGCAATGAACCGATCAAGAGGACATAGTCTGTTATATTCTTACCAATCAGCCCAGCGAGAGGAATACTAAAAAGCAAAATATAAATTTCTAATCGAAAGGCTTCTTCGTGTTGCCAAGCAAGTTGGAGACCTTTTATAGAATAACCGAATGCGTTTTTCAGTCTAGCAATTCCGTGTGGCTTAGGAGGGGATATATTAATCATAGGATTTGGGAGCGTTGTTTTTGTCCAAGGTTTGCCGAATAGGCTACTAACTTTATTATAGCGCGAAGTACCGCTGTAACTATAGTTTATCATCTTGACTAGTTACGATTTTATCTGATGTGTGATTATCTTGTATAAATAAAAATACTGTATATAATAACAGTATGTTTATTTATACAGGATAATTTATCGTGACGTTATTACTGACATCTAGACAGCAAGAAATTTTTGACCTTATTAAGGGGCATATCAAGAAAACTGGCCTGCCACCTACGCGAGCAGAGATCGCGCTTCAGTTCGGCTTTCGTTCCGCTAATTCAGCTGAGGAACATCTGCGTGCGTTGGCACGGAAGGGTTTTATCGAATTGATTCCAGGTACGTCGAGAGGAATTAAGTTGATAGAAGATAACTCTTCCGATAGTTATAAATTACCTGTTGTTGGACAGGTTGCTGCAGGACATCCTGTATTGGCTATCGAACATATAGAGCAATATTGCTCTGTTGATCCTTCAGTATTTCATACACGTCCAGATTATTTACTTCGCGTCAAAGGAGATAGTATGCGCGACGCGGGCATATTAGACGGAGATTTACTTGCCGTAAAATCTACACGAGATATAACAGATGGACAAATTATTGTCGCTCGTATTGATGATGAGGTTACTGTGAAACGATTTAGAAGAATCGGCTCGATTATTCACTTATCTCCCGAAAACCCTATGTTCCCGACGATGAAAATTGATTTGGACAAAGTAGATTTTTTTGTTGAAGGCCTAGGCGTTGGCGTTCTTCGAATCGAAGTGTCATGAAAAAAAATGAGCTTTTTCGTGGGGTTGATCTAATCTATGGCAGTACACTTACTACTAATAAAAACATCTACTCAAGTACTTTTGAAGATTTGGATCGGATATTACCCGACGGTGGATGGCCTCGTGTTGGGATAACTGAGATTTTAATCCCTACCATAAGCGCAAATGTTTTACGTCTTTTACTTCCGGCGTTAGCGGAGATTAGTAAAAAAAGATGGGTTGTTTTGGTCAGCCCGCCGTACACTCCTTTTTCCTTAGCATGGGAACAAGCGGGAGCTGATGTCTCTAAAATTTTAGTTATTGATTTGCCAGAATCTGATTCTAGGAATAGAACAAATACTCTTTGGGCTTATGAACAAGCGCTAAGGTTCGATGACTGTGGCGCTGCATTGTTTTGGGGAGACGAAATGAGTACTTTGGAGTTGCGTAAATTATATCGCGCTACAGAGATCGGAAACACGTGGGGTATTATTTTTAGATCTGCGAAGTTTGCGAATTATTCTTCTCCCGCGTCATTACGAATACAGTTAGATACATTGCCATTAAGTAAATGCCATTTGACTTCGAATAATCTATCATCAATAAAATTTAAAGGGACTATTATCAAAGGTTCTAGTTACTCAATGGGGCAACAGTTTTTATTAGAAATATGAACTTTGACCCATTAGTAGTCCCTTCGATAAACAACAGCTTGTCGTCTGGCGTTAAAAAAAATAAGGGAATCAACTGTCCGCAACTTATCGAAAGTTCGGAAGATTTGTGGGTTTATTTGTATTTTCCTTATTTTTCAATCGAGGTTTTGACAGGTAATGTGGTTGATAAACAGCCATGTGTTTCAGTCACAAAAGTCAAAAAAATTATTAAAGTTGAAGCGGCTAACCCTCAAGCTCAAGTATTAGGCATAAAGTCAGGGATGTCTTTGCAGTCATTTTATATGAATGAACGTGTAAAGATTTTAAAGCGTAACCAAGAGGTAGAATATTTCGTTTTAGAATCCTTGTGTGAATGGGCGTTAAAATTTACGCCGAGAATATCAAAGGTAGGTTACCAAGGGCTTCTACTCGAGGTTAAGGGAAGTCTGAAATTATTCGGCGGGATCAAGAGTCTTATGAAGCAAATGGTGACAGAATTAAAATCCTTAGGCTATAAGCCTGAATTTGCCGTCGCCCCCATACCTTCCGCTGCTGTTATACTTTGTAAAGATAAATCCAATTTAGTCGTAGTAGATAAGACGAATTTAAAAAAAATATTATCTATAACTTCTGTTACTGCGCTGTTTATTAGTCATCAAGAGAAAAAAAATCTTAAAGATTTAGGCATACGAAATTTAGGTGATTGTAGACGTCTCCCTCGGATTGGATTGAGAGAAAGATTGTCGTCTGATTTTGTAGATATGTTAGATCGCTTGTTCGGCGATAAGCCTGAGTATGTAGAGGAGTTTACTCCCAGAGAATTTTTTGAATCCACTTTTCATTTCCGCAGCGAAGTGACTGAAATTAAATCATTAGTATGTGCGGCTCAGGACCTTTTGCGCGAGTTAAGCTTTTATTTGTCTCGAAGACAAAGCAGGCCTTCTCGATTAATTTGGCAGTTAGAGGGTAGTGATAACTATCGAGATTTTTTGTCTATATGCTGTGATGATAGTCTGAGTCGGGAGTCGCTTATCAAATCATTGGTCAGCTATATATCAGAACAGACATTAGCAGGCAGATATTTATCTTCTCTCGGAATAAAAGTACTCGATGTGCCGAAAGATTTGGACACCAGAATAGATTTTTTCAGTAGTAAATATAAAGGAGAGAAAATTTTAGATTGTAAAAATCTTATTTTATCGCTAAGAGGAAGGCTAGGAGAGGGCGCTGTTTTTTTTTTAAAAGAAGACTTTTCATCTGAGCCTGAAGATAGTTATTATCGGAAGAGTATTAGTAACCATCTGTTATGTCTTAGTTCTACCTATTATCCAGAAAGACCGCTTTGGTTAGTTAAAAAACCTGTAAAACTTTCGGCTACTAATCGATGGCCTGAGTATCAAGGCGTATTAGTGATTAAATCAGAGCGTGAACGTATTGTAACTAATTGGTGGGAACGCAATATAATTGCCAGAGATTATTTTATAGCTTCCACTGCCTCGGGAAGGCGCATCTGGATATATAAAGAATTGGGTGTATTAAACAGTTGGTACCTGCGGGGGATTTTCGATTAGCTTGGCTAATGACCTTCTCCGTACAAGAAAACCATCGCCTCTTATGTCATGGTTGGTCACACTAAGATTTTAATATAGAGTGATACGACACATTTACCCACGCGGCTTCATGGTCAAAAAAAACCATAGAAATCATGACAGCATGATGACTTTAGTGTAATGTGCGGATATACTATCGAAATTAAAGTACAAATTGCCAAAAAAAGCTATATAAATGCGAAAGTTAAACAAAAAACCTCATTTATGTTACGAGCAGGTTATAATGTTGAACACTGAATAATTAAGGGGCCGAGTCGCAGTAAAACGACTCGTGGAGTCAGCTTGAATAAAAATAATCAGATTCCCATGCAAGTTACACCATTAAATAGCGCATTACCATTGAAGAATGCCTCATTTAATACCTTGACTGAAGCACTTGAGTACGCCGCGCAGGGAGATACGGGCTACAACTTCTATGATGGGCGTGGAGACTTGTCGAGCGTTCTTAGTTACAAAGAGCTGCGTTTAGAGGCAAGATTACTAGCGGGCAAGCTTTTAGGCTTGGGCTGTCGGCGTGGCACGCGAGTTGCCATCGTGGCTGAAACAGATCCGATGTTCCATAGATTCTTTTTTGCTTGTCAATATGCGGGTTATATTCCGGTAGCATTACCGGCAGGATTTCAGATAGGTGCTCGAAAAGCTTATGTAGAGCAGTTGGAACGGATGTTAGATAGCTGTGGCGCCGACTTGGCAGTCGCGCCAGAATCTCATATCGGTTTCCTCAAGCAGGCTGTAGAGCGATTAAATTTAGTTAAAGCTGGGACTCCCGACGAATTTGATTCTTTGCGTAAAACCGATATCTCGATGCAACCCTTAGATGAGGATGACATAGCGTATTTGCAATATACATCTGGCAGCACGAGGTTTCCTCGTGGAGTAGAAATATCTCAAAATGCTGTAATGACAAATTTACGCGATATTGCAGTCCATGGGCTGAAAATAAGTGAGCGCGATAGGATGGTTTCTTGGTTGCCTCTGTACCATGATATGGGGCTAGTGGCGTTTGTGTTACTACCGCTTGGCAGCCAACTCTCAGCTGATTACTTGAGTCCGCGTACATTCGGTATGCGGCCTCGATTATGGTTGAAGTTGATATCTCAGAACCGTGGGACGATTTCTTCGAGTCCGCCGTTTGGATATGCACTGTGCGCAAAACGACTTCGCTTGACTGATCAAGATCGATATGACTTGAGTTCTTGGAGAGTCGCCTGTGTCGGAGCAGAAAGAATTCACCCTGAGCCACTTAGGCAATTTGCACATGTTTTAAAAGCCGCGAATTTCGATGCCGAGGCTTTTGTAGCATGCTATGGAATGGCTGAGTGCGCGTTAGCTATTAGCTTTGAAGACCTCGATGTTGGTATAACGTCGATACAGGTTGATAAAGATAGTATGTCGAGAGAAGGTCTTGTAAAACCGCTAAACGATAACGAGGCGAATGGACTTAATTCTCTAACTTTCGTTGACTGTGGAAAAATCTTACCAAGTTTTGAGATGGCGATTAGAGATGACTCTGGAGCCGATTTGCCGGATTATCAATGTGGGCGTATATGCTTGAGAGGGCCGAGCGTTATGACTGGGTATTTTCAAAATCCTACCGCCACTGATGAAGCACTGTCCAAGGAGGGCTGGCTAGATACTGGTGACATAGGGTATCGAGTTGGTGACAATGTCATAGTTACCGCACGTCGTAAAGATGTGATAATTGTCAATGGACGCAATATCTGGCCGCATGATCTAGAATATTTGGCAGAGACTCTCCCGGGAGTCCGATTTGGTAATGTTTCTGCATTTTCTTTCGCTGATGACGCGGGGTCTGACCAAGTTGTCATGGTAGTTGAGTCGAGAGAGTCGAATCCAGCGAAAGTGCGAAGCTTAATTAATGAACTGTCTGCTCTGATATCGAAAAATTTTGGGATGGCCTGCCACATAGATCTCGTGCCTCCTCGGACTCTTCCTCGAACCTCTTCGGGAAAACTTTCGCGCTCAAAGGCGAAGCAAGACTTTTTAGCGCGTTTAGAAGTCATCGACAACGGTACACAGGTTATAAGCGCCAACGCTTGATATAGGTTAGAAGGTTGCACATCGTTTTAACTGGTGGAACCGGCTTTATCGGAAGCCAGTTGCAACAATTTCTAGTTTCCTCCGGTCACACAGTCACTGTATATATCAGAGAAAACTCTGCTAAAAATTTCAATATCCTCAAAAGCTGTTCCAGTGTTGAAGGTTCGCTTACGGATTTAGAGAAAATTAGTACATTAACATCCCAATGTGATCTCGTGATTTACTGCGCCGGCAGTGTTCGAGGTGCGCGGTTAAAAGATTTCTTTCAAGCAAACGTAGCTGGTCTAAAAACATTCGGTACGGCCTTGGCAACATCTGGTGGTCGCTTGTTACTTATATCATCGTTAGCGGCGGAACGGCCACATCTCTCTGATTATGCAAATACCAAGTATCTTGGTGAAACTGTTCTTGAAAGCATAGAAGATTTGCGGTGGTGTGTTCTACGCCCGCCGGCAGTCTACGGGGCATCCGACACGGAGCTGAGGCCTTTATTCAAACTCATGAATAAGGGTATTGCATTGACCGTCGGGCCAAAAGATCAAAGGCTATCCTTGCTGCATGTCGAAGATTTGGCACGAGCGGTTTGTATGGTAGCTATTTCGCCATCAGCTTTTAATGGTCGGAAAATGACGCTTCATGATGGCAAAGAGGGCGGCTATCTTTGGTGCGAGATTGTTAGGGCTACGAGGCCTATTGGGATAATTGTTTGGATACGCTTGCCACAAGTCGTCTTAATAGGCTTCGCGAAAATCAATATGTTGCTTGCTTCTATTTTTGGATACTTGCCTATGCTTTCACCCGGTAAAGTCAGCGAACTTTCGGAAAAGGCGTGGGTTTGTGATAATGCTAGTATTAGTGAGTTATGCGGCTGGAGGCCCAGAGTAGATCTTCAGCAAGGTATCCGAAAAACTCTTGAGAAAAGTTAATAAAATATTGGTAATAGACTTAGATGACACATTCGAAAATTGTGACTCGACTAATTGAACTCCTTGAGAATTTAGTTTCGAGTGTCGAAGACTTTGACGCAGAAACTGGCTTGGTTGGGGATGCTGGATTGGAATCAATTCAGGTTATAGAGTATTTGTGCGAGGTTGAAGATGATTTTGATATAGTTATCGACGAGGAGGCTCTTTCTTATGTCAATACGGTTGGGGATCTGGCAGAAACTATTCTGAAAATTACTGATGGTAAAGTATTGTGAGCTTGTTTGAAAAATTTTCCGGGGCGCGAGCTTTGGAGCGATCACTGATGGAAATTCCAATCAATCCAACTGGTACGATTATTACTGAAGTTGTTTCTGCCTCCGAGGCGATAATAGATGGCCAGTTGAAAATTATGGCAGGTACGAATAATTATTTGGGCCTTACCTTTGATACTGACTGCGTAACGGCAGGACAACAAGCCCTGCTTGAGTCTGGGACAGGTACTACTGGTTCTCGCATGGCCAACGGTACGTATCAGCAGCATCTGGACTTAGAGAGGGAAATAGCAGAATTCTTTGATTGCTCCTACGGGATGGTTTTCTCGACTGGTTATTCTGCTAATATCGGAATGCTAACTGCGCTTTTAAATGCTGAGGACTCCGTGCTTGTCGACTCCGAAGGACATGCAAGTCTCTTTGATGGGTGCCGAATGAGTGGCGCAAAAATATACAGATTCAAGCATAACGATCCGGAGGGATTACGTAAGAGGCTGAGCCGATTGGGAGAAGCAGGTAAAGATGCTCTTATTGTTGTAGAGGGACTTTACAGTGTTAGAGGTGACTGTGCTCCCTTGAAAGAATATGTAGACGTAAAGAATGAGTTTGGAAGTTATTTGATGGTCGATGAGGCACATTCACTCGGACTATATGGGGAAAATGGTCGAGGTTTGGCTGAAGAGGAAGGTGTAAGTAAGGAGGTAGATTTTATTGTTGGTACTTTCAGCAAAAGTCTTGGTTCTATTGGGGGGTTTTGTGTAAGTAATCACTCTGAGCTGAGTTTAGTGCGGTACGCAAGTAGGCCTTATATTTTTACGGCATCTCCATCTCCATCTATTATAGCTACGACTAGACAGGCTCTAAAAAAGATTAAAAACTGCCCGGAACTGCGAGAAATAGTTTGGTCGAATGCAAAGCTCTTACATTCTGGGTTGTCTCAACTTGGATTCCCAATTGGGACAGGCGTTAGTCCTGTGATAGGAATTCCTTTTGAGGATAGAGAATGTGCTCTTACTTACTGGCAAAATTTATTCAATAAAGGTGTTTATACAAATTTAATATTACCTCCAGCAGCTCCAGACGGTGGTAGTCTGATTCGTTGCAGCGTGACCGCGGCCCATAGCAGGGATCAGATTAGGTTCATATTAGATGCCTTTGAGGCGATTAAAAACTGTTGATCACCATCGAAGTCGATCGATTTCGTAGTCAGCTACTTGAAGCCACCTCTTCGAAAAATTTTCCATAAAAGAGGCCACGAGAAGATAAGTGGGTGCTTAAGCTGTAATGCGGTAGCATTTTCTTTTATCCCAGTATGTCTTTCTATTTTCCAGAGTAAGTATTCTAGAGGCTGATTGAATGTGCTGGTAGCTTTCAGTAGGCGAGCTATCGATAAAAAGATTCCAAGTACTCTTCTGGCTTTCCATTGTAATTTAATTTTCAAACGTTCTTTATTAGAGTACTCGTAAGTCCATTCGTTATTGCCTATTTTTGATAACCCTAAAGTTTCTGCACGTTCAGCAACCTTGGACTCAAAGTAGTCTTGATGATGATCCACGAGTAGCTTGATTTTTTCCTTACTTTCGGCTCTTAGCTCGACCCCATAAGTAAGAGTCAATGCCTTTTCCCATAATTGTCTACTAGTGAATGAATTTGGAGTCATGCCCAATGCTTCTTCCATCATTCTTTTTTGAGACGACTTAATAAGTGTATTAAGGGTACTACGAGCTTTGTCGCTTTTGACATAAATGACACTCGAAGGTTGGCTGAAACGCGCCCAGAGATAAGGGTGAAATCCAGTTGTTATTTTTTTTTCAAGGTGCTTTAGCGAGATAGTCGCATATTTGGCGCTACATTTTATGCCTCGTTTTGAAAGGATCAGCTGATACACATTTGGTTCGAGTAATTGATTAGCTACTTTTTGCCACAGAGACGGGAGTTGGTCATAGTTAGTGAAAACAACATAGAAGTCTGGAAGCGTATCTCGTTTCCCGCGAAGCCACGAACCATAAAGTATTATAGCTTCGACATTATCACTGTATTTTTCTAGTAGTGCCACTAAGAACTCATCGGGCCACCAATCTTCATAGAGTTGATTGCTACGAGTCATAGGCTTGTTCGGTTTTAGAGAATGTTTTAAAGGCTGTAGGAGATAACTCGGCGGCACGAGGATCTTGCAACCAAGATTCTAGCTGGCCTTCGCTTATTCTTACAAAAACAGCGTACGATAGCCTAAAAACAAGTAGGATCGTAGAGACCAAGGTCCACCCTACCACACCTAGAAACGCTAGGGACGGTTGATTCATTACTGTAGCTACCGTGAGGATGACTAAACATGGGTTTCGTCGGGCAACGAAAAGTCTAAAATACGCGTCGATTGGTCTCCACGCGAATAAGGAGCAATTCCCTAGTCCTTCAAACAGCCCCTCTGCAATACGACCACCTATGTACGCATATATCATTATTACGCTTAAGTCATAAAAGCTATAACCCAAAATAGAATAGGCTCCTGATAAACTAGCACCCCAATAAAAGTACCATATTGGTGGGTGAATAATATCCATACCATGATCCAAAATGTGTCCGGTTTTACTAGTGCACTCAGTGACACGCGCTAATTTACCATCGACTGTATCGAGTAAAGTCATTATCCAGCCGCTTAGAAGGCCGAGGACGAATAACCCGTTTACGAAACACATCAGTGCTAACAGCATTAGCAATGCTCCGACAATGGTGACCGTATTTGGCGTGATGTTGAAATCTACACATAACTTCGCTATTTTTTTCGCAGGGCGAGGCCACCACCATTTGGTTACAAAATCAGTTATTCCTTTGTATGAATTTCCGTACATCAGAGATTCAAGTTCTTCTACTGAAAAACTTGGAATATGCTTTATCATCGGTGGTTTAGATTGCCTGAGCTTGTCATTATACTGTTGGAGCCCCGCTTCTTTATTATCTATAATCTGGTGCGAGGCGACAGAGCCAATGATCTGTTTGTATTGATCGATTTTCCCATAATCACATTTTAGCGCCGCAATGATATGCGTATCATCACAAATTAGAAATTCAGAGCTGGACTGGACGAAATTTTTAAGCGTGTGGGTATCAAACAGAAAGTTTGAGTCGATCAATAATACTGAGCTCTTTGGTTCTTTCACAGGCGAACAGTCAGGGAATAATGAAATATTTATAGAGAGTAATTGCTTATGGATTCGCTCTGCAGGCTTAAGCCCCCACAAGACAGTAAAGTTATCGGAGACTATTTTGGCGAATTGGGACATAATCAAATCTCAATCTAAAAACATGCGTAGGCATGCAGTATAGTGAGTTCTTGTGGTCTGGGCAAAACAGGGGATTAAGTATTTATGCGCGTTATACATTTAACTGATCCCCACTTAACTAGCCTGCCTAGTTTTGCTGCAGGAAGATTTTTATTCAATAAACGTTTTCTTGGTGCAATCTCTTGGTCACGTAGGCAGAAGCATCACTTTAGATCGCAGTTGGACCTCCTGGTGAAAGACATTCGATCTGAAGCTCCTGATTTGATCATATGCACTGGAGATTTGGTGCAAATAGGAACGGAGGCCGAAATCATACAGGCGAAAGATTGGCTTGATGAACTTTCCAGTATATGCAAGGTAATTTTAGTTCCTGGTAATCACGACTGTTACCAGCGAGAGTCTTATGACCTCATGATGAAATATTGGAGTCCTTATTTTTTCGAGGATCGTCAGAAAGATCAGGAATTCCCGAGTGTTTTTCAGCATCAAGGTATCACTTTTATCGGACTCTGCTCTGCTCAGGCTGAACCCTTTTGGTCTGCTAGAGGCTTGTTGGGAAGAGAGCAATTAGAAAAATTGAAATGCATTTCGGAAGCAAATTCTGATACTTTCCAGTGTGTTTTCCTACATCACCCGCCAGTCCCCGGCATGTGCAAGAAGCGCAAGTCGTTGAGAGATGCAATCTTACTCTCTTATTTACTTGAACAGCAAAATGTTCAGATGGTTTTGCATGGACACGTGCATCAAAATCAAATTTATACTGCGAATGAATGCACTAAAGTATTCGCCACCGCCTCTGCTTCCAATGTGGCCAGTCACGCGCCTGCATCATATAGGTTATTCGAAATTAAGACTGGGGTTAGTGACTGGGAGGTCGTGGCGCGGCTTAAGGTTTTCGGTTCTTCGATAACAAAGGAACTTACAAGGCACTCGTGGTAGTTTAATAACTATTAATAGGAAGTTATATTTTCTTAGTATATCGAATAGCAAGTAATAGGATTATGATTGGAGGTGCCAAGACAGATATAGCTGGACTTAGTTCGAGTAGTGTCGCTAAGTGCCCTGAAATCTGTTGGAGTAGATAAAAGATAATCCCGATAGCTCCAGCCAGAAGACTTCTTGAGCTAGTTGAACGGAATTGGGTAGATGAGAGGGCGATAGGAACCCCTATTAAAGCCATGGCAACTAGCATGAGAGGAACGACTAGTCGTTGCCATAACACTAGCTCGTGTGTCCGGGTACCCACGCCATCATTTTGATTTGCTCTGATGTACTTGATTAGATCGAATGTCGACAATGCGCGCGGAGGAGTGACTAAGGCACTTAGTTGATTAGGGGTGAAAAAGCTCTCCCATACTAGGGATGGTAAGACTTTCTTAGAGGGAGCTTGATCAGAATTTAGCCTGGTTTCTGTAACATTTTTGAGCTCCCATAGCCCGTCTGAATGGATTTGCGCATGTTCAGCTGTGATAGCTCTGAGAACATTGCCAGATTGAGAAAGTTCATAGATTTCTAGTGCACCGACTATATTATCGGAAGCAAACGTTTCAATCCTGATCAATTGGTTGTTCTTCTTGCTCCAAAACCCATCATCAGTGTAGTTCGTCTGCTCTAATGTATATGCTTTGATTCTTTGAGCTTGTTGTTCGGCCGAGGGTACTACATAGTTCTGCGCAAGAACTGCTAGTACAGAGATGGTTAAGGTCACACAAACTATTAATTTAGAAAAAGACATGACAGCTAAACCCGAGGCACGCATCGCGGATGCCTCCTGATTACTAGCCAAGGTGCCAAGGCCCATAACACATCCTAATAGGATACTTATTGGGAGCAGTTCAAGTACTCTATTTGGTACCTCTAGTATAATGACTGATATTGCGTTGACGACAGTAAACGATCCTTTCCCAACATCTTCTAGTGTCTCTACAAGGCCAAGAATACTGAATAGTACTAGCAATAGAGTTAATGAAAATAAGCCATTTTTTAGCACAAGGGTTGAGATATACCGTCCAACTATATAAGTCATAGAGACGTCCGTTTGTGGTGAATGAGATAGATAATCAGTACCACTGAAATTATTACTACTGGAGGGATCCATAGGTAAGATAAAATTCCTTGTTCTACCCAAGTCTTTGAGACAGTCATAATGTTGTAGTAGATAGCATATGACGCTATAGCAAGAGGCAATTTCGAAAATCGACTGGTTCTTGGTCTATAATCGACAAGCATTAGTGCTATCAGCACTAGAACTATGGTGGAGATGGGCGTCGAAAGTCGCCACTGAAGCTCAGCTTTGTCATAAAGTGAGTCCTGATCAATTAATACAAAGGTGCTCGCAGCTTTAGCTTTATACCCAAGATCGATTTCGCTAGACGCTTGCAGTTGCAATGTGAGCGTTTGAAACTTCCCAATTAGATCGGAAGACTCGTACGATTGCTTAAATATACTAGCTTGATTTAAGGTTAGGGTGTGAGTATTTTCAGCGGTTAATAGCTTTATACTTCCGGTCGGTGCTGCAATAATTTGTATATCTTCCCCATCCTTCGTCCTTAT
>CACEAA010000019.1 GCA_902557415.1 uncultured Pseudomonadota bacterium
CCATTTCAATTGAAGGTTTGAAAGCTAACATTTCAGCTGCTTTAAATTATACAGAGCAGTGGATTTCTGGTTTAGGTTGTGTGCCCCTCAATAATCTAATGGAAGATGCTGCAACTGCGGAGATTTCCCGGGCCCAAATTTGGCAGTGGATTCATCACAAGAGAGGAGTGACTGATGACGGGGAGATCATTAATGAAGGCCTAGTTAGGTCGTTACTTGATGACGAGTTAGCGAAGATAAAGGCAGCTTTAGGGGACTCTTATAAAGGTACTCGATTTTCTGAAGCTGCGGAATTGATTGCGCGGATTGTTACTGATGAAGAATTAGCCGATTTCCTTACATTAGAGGCCTATAGCCTTATTTAATATTTAGTTGGAGAGAATATACATGTCATCCTTTGAAGAACAGGTAGCAGAACTAGAATTGGATTGGAGTAAAAACCCTCGGTGGAATGGGGTTACGCGTCCATACAGTGCTGCGGACGTGGTAAGACTGCGCGGTAGTGTTGGCGTAGAGCATACGCTCGCTAGTCGGGGAGCGCAGAAGTTGTGGGAGCTCGTCAATACTGAGGACTTCGTCCCATGCTTAGGTGCACTGACAGGTGGCCAGGCTGTTCAACAGGTAAAAGCTGGAATTAAAGCAATTTATTTATCTGGCTGGCAAGTTGCTGCTGACGGGAATACTTCTAAAACCATGTATCCCGATCAATCTTTATATGCGGTTGATTCAGTACCCACTATGGTTAAAAGAATAAATAATGCCTTTAGTCGGGCGGATCAAATTCAGTGGCATAAAGGTGGCAGTGAAATAGATTTTTTTGCCCCTATAGTAGCTGATGCTGAGGCAGGCTTTGGAGGCGTTTTAAATGCTTTTGAGTTAATGACAGCGATGATAGAGGCTGGAGCTGCTGGAGTACATTTTGAAGATCAACTTGCCTCCGCTAAAAAATGTGGTCATATGGGTGGTAAGGTCTTAGTGCCTACTCAAGAGGCAGTGCAGAAGTTGGTTGCCGCCAGGCTTGCAGCCGATGTTGCGGGAGTTCCTACTATAGTTTTGGCGAGGACTGATGCGAATGCTGCTGCCTTGCTAACTAGTGATGTAGATGCCAATGATCATAAATTCCTCACTGGTGACAGAACGCCTGAGGGTTTTTATGTGACGAATGCTGGTATTGATCAGGCGATTGCTCGAGGGTTAGCTTATGCACCTTATGCCGATCTGATTTGGTGTGAGACTGCAGTGCCAGATATGGAAGAGGCGCGTCAATTTGCCGAGGCGGTGAAAAAGGATTACCCCGATCAGCTCCTAGCCTATAATTGTTCGCCTTCATTTAACTGGAAGAAAAACCTTGATGATGCCTCGATTGCTAAATTTCAGCGCGAGTTAGGCGCGATGGGATATAAGTACCAGTTCATTACACTCGCGGGCATACATAACATGTGGTACAACATGTTTGATTTGGCGAGTCACTATGTTAAGGATGGAATGACGGCATACGTTGAGATGGTTCAAGAAAAAGAATTTTCGGCCGCTGATCGCGGATATACTTTTGCGAGTCATCAACAGGAGGTCGGCGCAGGATATTTTGATGACGTAACTACCGTCATACAAGGTGGGCAATCGTCTGTCACCGCGCTAACCGGTTCTACCGAAGAAGAACAGTTTGACCAATAAGCTATAGTTAATACTTTACCTCAGCATCTTTTCCAGGATGCTGAGGTATAAGTCTTTGAGTTCAGTTATTTCAGTTATCACAATATTTTCATTTACTTTGTGAATGGAATTGTTAAGGGGCCCTAACTCGATTAACTCTGTTCCTAATGGGGCTATAAATCTTCCGTCCGATGTTCCGCCTCCGGTAGAAAGTTCCGTTTCAATACCAAGGCTCTCGCGAATCGCCACCTTCACGCTTTCAGTGAGCTTACCCTCGGTGGTTAAAAATGGATTTCCTGATAATCGCCAAATAATTTCATAGTCCAGACTATGCTTGTCAAAAATTTGTTGCGTAATGTGCTTGAGCGATTCAGCAGAGTGCTCAGTTGAAAATCTAAAATTAAATTGACATTCCATCACACCGGGTATGACATTTTCAGTACCCGCACCTGCTCTTAGGTTAGATATCTGCAATGAGGTCGGGGGATAATATTCATTTCCGGTGTCCCATTGGTAGTTCGCCAGCTCATCAAGTGCGGGCAAGGCATGATGAATAGGATTTTTTGCCTCAGTAGGGTACGCGACGTGTCCTTCTATTCCGTTTACTTTCAACTCAGCATTAAGCGAGCCTCTCCGACCAATTCTGATCGTGTCACCCAGATCATCTTTGCTGCTCGGTTCACCTACCACACAATAGTCGATTTTTAGGTCAGTCTCGTTTTTAATATATTCGACGATTCGAATCGTGCCATCTTCAGCAATACCTTCTTCATCAGAGGTAAGTAAAAAAGCTATTTTACTTCCGTTGTCGGGGTATTTGGACGCAAATTCCTCCACTGCCACCACCATAGCTGCAAGGCTAGCCTTCATATCAGCTGCTCCGCGTCCATAGAGACGGTCGTTTCTTATGGTTGGTTCAAATGGGGGCGACGTCCAGTCTGCTATCTCCCCCGGAGGTACTACATCGGTGTGGCCAGCAAACGCGAAACACGGCTCGTCTGAACCTTTTATCGCCAGTAAATTTCTGACATTATTTACGTTAATAGCAGTTAACCGGAAGCCACACGCCTGTAATCGGGACCCTATCAATTTCAGGCATCCCTCGTCTTCGGGTGTGACTGACTGACGTCTTATTAACTCCATCGTTAAGTCTAGGACTTTATTTTTCATAGATTTTATATATTTTCAGGTTTGACGACGGTACCTCTATGGAATGTGAGCTTCGATGCTTAAGGCATGAATATCAGTTTCCATCAGACTGGCCAGGGCAGCATACACTAACCTGTGGCGTTCGATGAGACTTATCCCTTTGAATTGAGCGGTGGTTATAACCACTTTAAAGTGACCTTTCCCATCACGAGACCCAGCATGACCGACATGCAAATGACTCTCGTCGACTATTTTTAACGAGTCTGGAGACAATTCAGTTTCTAAGTGTTCCTGAATAAGTTTAAGTCTCTGCGATGCCGTATCGTTATTGGTCAAAATACTAACTTCCTTCGCCTCGAACGCTTGTTTTGGTTAAGTTGTGAAAAATCGTCAATTTAATGAATAATTAACTGATTATTATAGCATAACGCGTTAAACTGTTGTGGGTAAACTTTCAAAATTACTGTGGTTTTGCAAAAGAGAATAAATACTTATGAATGGCGATTTCTCAGCAAGCGTTGGCGACAAATCTGTTTATTCTCATGCCTGAGATTGGTCTGTTGTCTGCAAAAGCAGAGAAGGGAGATCTTGAGATCCCCGGCTTTTCTTTTTTACAGGTTTAGGGGGTAGTGGGTTTCAATGGAAGAGTCACTTGATCATGCGTCCTCCCAAGCGTTTGCTAAAGTAGGGGGTGCCCTCCTCACGGAAGCACCTAAAGATCTCTACATTCCGCCAGAAGCGTTGCGGGTTTTTTTAGAGACATTCGAAGGCCCTCTGGACTTATTATTGTATCTTATAAAAAAGCAGAATCTAGATATTCTCGATATTCCCATAGCTGGAATAACCGAACAATACATGTCCTATATCGATGTAATGCAAGAGTTGAAATTAGAATTAGCTGCCGAATATCTGTTGATGGCGGCGATGCTTGCTGAAATTAAATCGCGCATGTTACTTCCTCAGAAGAAGCTAGAAGAAGAGGAGTCGGATCCTCGGGCCGAGTTGGTGCGAAGACTCCAAGAGTATGAGCGATACCAAAAAGCATCTGCGACGTTGGATAGCTTACCCAGAATGGATCGAGAGTGGCAAAATTTGGCAGTAGATTTTGAGAGGGTCCAATCTATTCATCCCCCTCCAGAGGTAGATCTAGAGGCTTTAGTAAAAGCATTTCAAGATGTGCTGCATCGTTTAGACATGGAGTCCGCTCATCTGATTGAAAGAGAGCCTCTTTCTGTCCGCGCACGGATGAGTAGTGTTCTTTCTATAGCAAAAGTAGGCATGTTTACCGCGTTTTGCGATTTTTTTACCGCTGAAGAAGGACGACCTGGAGCGATAGTGACATTGATTGCCGTCTTAGAGTTGCTGAAAGAGTCTATGATAGAGATTGTTGAGTCGGAGAACGACGGACTTATATATATAAAGGTAGTATAATCATATGAATCAAGAAACACTTAAGTCAGCGATAGAGGCGATGCTTATGGTCGCGGATGAGCCAGTGTCGGTAGGGCGGCTTACAGCGCTTCTTGAGAAACAACTAAGTGAGGCGGTTCCCCGTGATAAAGTCCGTCTCGCAATTGACAGTTTAGTATCCGACTATGTTGGGCGCGGAGTCGAATTGGTGGAGGTTTCTGCCGGTTTTCGATTTCGTTCTAACGCTGAGTACTCTAGTTTTGTTGGAGGTCTTTGGGAGGAGAGAAAGCCACGCTATTCTAAGGCATTTCTTGAAACCTTATCAATTATTGCTTATCGCCAGCCAGTAACGAGAGGGGAGATTGAGCATATCCGCGGTGTGGCAGTAAGCTCTAACATAATCAGGTTGCTATTGGAGCGAGATTGGATTAAGGCGGTTGGTCATCGGGATGTGCCTGGACGACCGGTAATTTTTGCGACTACGAAAGAGTTTTTGGATTACTTTGGCTTAAAAGCGCTGGATCAATTGCCGGCTCTCCCAGACGTGACTGATTTGGATGCTACTCATGACAAGTTTTTTGTCGGTGACACTGACCTCTGTGTTACGAGCACCGATGAGCCAGATAATTTGGAGGCGGCGGATGCGAGAAAAAGGCTTGGTGAGAGTACGATAACTCAGTGAGTAAGGCTGAGAGAGGTAGACCGGTAGCAAAATCTACTGGGGAGAGAATTCAAAAGGCTTTGGCGCGTTCCGACTGGGGCTCTAGGCGAGAAATCGAAAGGTTCATAAGAGACGGGCGCATAAAAGTAAATAATAGTTTGGCTGTTATAGGTTTGAGTGTAAAACCGGGGGACTCCATACAATTCGATAATGGCAGAACCGTTAAGGTAGGCCTCGACCAGCAAGAACTGCAAGTGTTACTTTATCACAAACCTGCTGGGGTGGTTTGCACTCGGCATGACGAAGAAGGTAGAGCAACAATTTTTGAAAAGCTCCCGAGGGTAAAGCATGGTCGTTGGTTAAATATTGGACGACTAGATATAAATACTACTGGTCTTTTACTTTTCACGAATAATGGTGAACTCGCCCATCGCTTAACTCATCCTAAATACAAAATTGATAGAGAGTATGCTGTACGGGTGTTTGGGAGCGTTAATCAGAGAATGCTGCTTACTATCAAAAAAGGAGTTGAAATTGATGGAGAAATCTATTCTTTTAATGATGTAGTGGCTGCAGAAGGGAATGGCTCTAACAAATGGTTTTACTGTGTTGTTCAGACTGGTAGGAACAGAGAGGTTCGCAAGTTATGGGAGTCTCAGGGAGTGACCGTCAGTCGCTTAATGCGCGTTAGGTTCGGTAATATAATGTTACCAACTGATCTGCGTCCAGGTCGAAATTTGGAATTAGGGGCTCCGTTGGTAAAAGAGCTATGCGCTTTAGTTGGTCTAGAAGATAGCGGTAGGCCGAAAGTTTCTTAGTGTCCGACAGCAATACTCTTTGATTAAAGGGGATGAGATTGTTAGTAGCTTAGGGGTATAATGAATGGTGAATAGTAACGTTTTCAAATTAGGTTAGTTTTATGAGAAAGGCTTTAGTTGCTGGCAATTGGAAGATGAACGGGACTATAAATGATGTTAGAGAACTGGCCTCCAAGATCAGTCAAACAGAACAGGATAAAGTCGACATAATGGTTGCGCCCTCGTTCGTGTATCTGCATAGTGTTAGTGAAACCCTTAGTAAGACAAACATTTTTTTAGCTGGACAGGACTGCTCTGAATTTGATCAAGGCGCTTTCACTGGTGAGACTTGTGCAGACATGCTAGTTGATTTGGGTTGTACGCATGTGATCGTGGGTCACTCCGAGCGTCGGCAATTTTTCGGTGATAGTGACTCACGAGTCGCTGCGAAAGCGAGAAAAGCCGAGATTAAAGGACTCTGTCCGATAGTTTGTGTTGGTGAAACTTTGGAGGAAAGAGATCGTGGTAGGACAATCGAGGTTATTGAGAGGCAACTGTGTGCTGTTTTTAAGGTGATTGAAAATAAGTTTGTCATTGCTTATGAACCTGTTTGGGCTATCGGTACTGGGAAGTCGGCTACGCCAGAAATGGCACAAGAAGTGCACGAGAATATCCGACAGTGCGCGGCGGTTCATTCTCACGTCGACGGATTAGATCTCCGTATTCTTTACGGAGGGAGTGTGAAACCTGATAATGCGGATGAGTTATTTTCTATGCCAGATATAGATGGAGGTTTGATAGGCGGCGCGTCGTTAGACTCCGAGTCCTTTTTAAAAATATGCCGCTCAGCGGCTGAATTAGTAAATTAGAGAATTTTTATGTCGTTACTTTTAACTGGTTTATTGGTGCTTCAGGTGTTTCTTGCGGTACTTCTGGTGGGATTAGTTCTGATTCAACAAGGTAAAGGTGCAACAGCCGGCGCTGGATTTGGAGGTGGTGCTTCCGGCACCGTGTTTGGTTCGCGCGGCTCAGGATCGTTTATAACTCGCATGACCGCCATTATTGCCACGTTTTTTCTGCTGAATAGTTTGTTCTTAGCGTACTTGTACGCGAACAATTCGCAATCTGATAGTTTGCTGGACAAAGTGCCGGCGGAGATTAGCTCTGACGGTGGTGAAAGCGTTGTTATACCTGGTTTGAACTCGACGGAAGATGTTCCGGTCATTCCAGAGTAAGATTTTTTTACAATTTAGAACATTAGAAGCCAAAAACGGGATATAATAGTTAGCAGTTCAAAGGCGCTCACCAGTTGGTACGTGTTTGTGCTTTTATTCTTTGCCCTGTTACCGAAATCTAGCCGATGTGGTGGAATTGGTAGACACGCTGTCTTGAGGGGGCAGTGCCGAAAGGCGTCCCGGTTCGAGTCCGGGCATCGGCACCAGACTTATAGGTTGTTCGTGTAATGCTTGATTTTAATAATATTGGCTTTGGGCAGTTAAGTTTAGGTGCGTAGAGGTTTGGGAAGCGGGCGAAGAAGAAACATCGTACGGTTTTGGTGAAATTCGGTCAGTGCTAAGGTGAATTTTTAAGGGAGCTACTTTAAAAAGTGTTAGAGTTATATTTACCTATATTAATTTTTATAGTTGTAGGCGTCGGCGTCGGGGTAGTGTCATTAGCAGCCAGTGTCGGAATTGGTGAAATATTGGGTGTGCGTAAACCTGATAGTGAAAAAAATTCGCCCTTTGAGTGTGGGTTTGAGGCATTTGAAGACGCGCGGATGAAGTTTGATGTGAGATATTACCTTGTCGCAATACTTTTCATTATTTTTGATTTGGAAATTGCATTTTTCTTTCCCTGGGCTGTGGTATTGGATGATATTGGCGTTTATGGTTTTTGGGCTATGATGGTATTTTTAGGTATTCTTGTTATTGGATTTATATATGAGTGGCGCAGAGGGGCGTTGGAATGGGAATAAGTGAAGTTCAAGATAAAGGCTTTGTTACCACTTCAGTTGACACTATCGTTAATTGGGCGAGGACAGGCTCCATGTGGCCTATGACCTTTGGGCTGGCCTGCTGCGCGGTTGAAATGATGCATGCTGGGGCTGCTCGATACGATTTGGACCGTTTCGGTGTGGTATTTCGACCGAGCCCAAGGCAGTCTGATGTTATGATTGTGGCTGGAACATTAGTTAACAAAATGGCTCCGGCATTGCGAAAAGTCTACGATCAAATGACTGAGCCTAAATGGGTTATATCGATGGGTTCATGTGCCAACGGTGGTGGTTATTATCATTATTCTTACGCTGTCACGCGGGGATGCGACCGAATTGTCCCCGTGGACGTTTACGTTCCTGGATGTCCTCCGACTGCAGAGGCGTTGCTGTTCGGCGTGATGCAGTTGCAGAACAAGATAAAGCGAACTAACACTATTAGTCGTAAGAGTTAAGGCTGTAATGTCAAAAAAAAATAAAGTATTGCTTGCAATATTGGCCGATACACTGGGTGAACGTTTGGTATGCTCGAGCGATGCATTGCGTGAGGTCACTATAGAGATCCTATCAAATGATTTGCTCAGTATAATGAGACTGTTAAAGGAGACAGAGACTCTGCAATTCCATCAGTTAATTGATATCAGTGCGGTCGATTACCTAGATTACGGGAAAGGAGATTGGCAAACGCATAGCGCTTCGTCGGATGGCTTCAGTCGAGGTGTAGGTTCTACAAGATTGTCTGATAATACTGAGGATAGCCGCAGATTTTGCGTGGTGTATCATCTCTTATCGGTAGAACACAATTTTAGATTGAGAGTTAAGTGCTATTTAAGTGAACAATCTCCGAGACTTGACTCTGTAGCCGGCATATGGGCAGTTGCAGATTGGTATGAAAGAGAAGCGTTTGATTTATTTGGTATTCTATTTGATAACCATCCTGATTTGAGGCGTATACTCACCGACTATGGCTTCATAGGACACCCGTTTAGAAAGGATTTTCCGTTAGAAGGTTATGTCGAGGTGAGATACGATCCCGAGAAAGGGCGTGTGGTCAATCAACCAGTAAGCATTGAACCGAGAACTTTAGTTCCTAAGGTGATTCGTGAAGAGGATTGGCTGCATTCTTCGAAACCTCAAAGCGAGGTTGAAGATGCCTGAGATCCGAAATTTAACTATGAATTTTGGTCCCCAACATCCGGCCGCCCACGGAGTTTTGCGATTGATTCTAGAAATGGATGGTGAAGTTATTGAGCGCGCAGATCCGCATATAGGTTTGCTGCACCGGGGTACTGAAAAATTAGCTGAGAATAAGCCGTACAATCAAAGTATTGGCTATATGGATCGTTTAGATTACGTGTCGATGATGTGTAATGAGCACGCTTACGTGCTTGCTATAGAGAAACTACTTCAGATAGCACCTCCTGTTCGGGCGCAGTATATCAGAGTCATGTTTGACGAGGTGACGCGCATATTAAATCACTTGATGTGGTTAGGAGCGCATGGATTAGATATTGGAGCGATGACAATGTTCCTTTACTGTTTTCGGGAGAGAGAAGATCTGATGGACTGTTATGAGGCAGTATCCGGGACCCGAATGCATGCTACTTACTACCGGCCAGGTGGTGTATATCGTGACCTGCCTGAGATGATGCCTCAATATGAGGTGTCAAAGTGGCGTAGCGAGAAAGAGGTCAAAAAGCTTAATGAAAATCGCTCTGGTTCCTTACTAGATTTTTTACAAGACTTTGTTGATCGTTTTCCTGCGTGTGTCGATGAATATGAGACCTTGCTAACTGATAATCGTATTTGGAAGCAAAGAACAGTAGATATAGGGATTGTAACTCCTGAGAGGGCGCTTGAATTGGGTTTTACCGGTCCAATGTTAAGAGGATCTGGCGTTGTTTGGGATCTGCGAAAAAAACAACCTTATGAGATTTATCGCGATTTAGATTTCGATGTTCCTGTCGGTACTAATGGTGATTGTTATGATCGGTATTTAGTTCGTGTTGAAGAAATGCGACAGTCTGCCAAGATTATAGGTCAGTGTATAAACTGGCTTAAAGCTAATCCTGGGCCGGTAATTTTGGAAGATCCTAAATTAGTAGCCCCTGACCGTGAGTCTATGAAGGGAGATATGGAATCACTGATCCATCACTTTAAGCTTTTTACTGAAGGATATTGCGTGCCTGAGGGTGAGGCTTACGCTGCGGTGGAACATCCGAAAGGAGAATTTGGAATCTATTTAGTGTCGGATGGGGCAAACAAGCCATATCGCGTTAAAGCACGCGCATCTGGGTTTGCGCACTTGTCCGCTATGAACGAAATGGTTCAAGGTCATATGTTATCTGATGTTGTAGCGGTCATAGGCACGATGGATATCGTTTTCGGGGAAGTAGACCGTTAGGCAAAATTGTGATGGAAGATTCTGTGAATACAATACTATCTGAGCATGCTAGAACATTAATAGATAGATGCTTGAAAAAGTATCCTGAAGATCAGAAACAGTCAGCCATTTTGTCTGCTTTAACCGAGGTGCAGCACGAAAATGAAGGCTTTTTAACCGAAGGTTTAATGGATGCAGTCGCCGATTATTTAGATATGCCGAGGATCGCGGTATATGAAGTCGCCAGTTTTTATTCAATGTTTGAGACCGAGCCTTGCGGTAGGAACTGTGTAGCTATTTGTACCAATATTTCCTGCATGCTGCGTGGAAGTGACGAGATAGTTGAGCACATTGAAAACAAGCTAGGTATTAGTTTGGGAGAATCCACTCCGGATGGTCGTATTTTCTTGAAGAGAGAAGAGGAGTGCCTTGCCGGTTGTTGTGGTGCTCCGATGATGCAGGTCAATCATGTTTACCACGAACATCTTACCATTGATGACGTTGACGAGATTTTGGATGATCTAAAATGAAGAATAATATTGAGCTAAATCAGACGTGTTATGAAACTCGACAATTTGAACAGCCGTGGACGCTAGAAAGTTATCGGAGAATAGGTGGTTACACTGCCTGGGAAAATATCCTCCAAAAAAAGATCGATCCTCAAGATATTGTTGAGGCTGTAAAGGCCTCGGGTTTGCGCGGTCGTGGGGGCGCCGGTTTCCCAGCAGGAGTAAAGTGGGGTTTTATCGGCAAAGGTGATATGCAAAAGTATCTGGTGTGTAATTCTGATGAGAGTGAGCCAGGTACCTGTAAAGATCGGGATATATTGAGATTTAACCCACATGCCTTGATAGAAGGTATGGCTATTACGGGTTATGCAGTCGGTGCTACAGTTGGATATAACTATATGAGAGGAGAGTTTATGGATGAGCCAGCCATACGCTTTCAGAATGCACTAGTGGAAGCTTATGAATTAGGTTTGCTTGGTAAAAATATTAATAGTTCAGGAATTGATTTCGAGTTGTACGACCATTTAGGCGCTGGTGCGTATATATGCGGAGAAGAGACAGCTCTTCTCGAATCTTTGGAGGGGAAAAAAGGACAGCCACGATTCAAGCCCCCTTTCCCTGCTATGTATGGTCTTTACGGTAAGCCTACTATAATTAATAACACCGAGTCCTTGGCTACGGTGCCTACTATCATGCGTAAAGGTGCTGACTGGTTTGCGGAACTAGGAAAACCTAATAATGGTGGCACAAAGATTTTCTCAGTCAGCGGGCATGTGCAAAAGCCTGGTAATTTTGAAGTGCCCATGGGTACCTCTTTTAGAGAGTTATTGGAACTCGCAGGGGGGCTTTTCGAAGGGAGAAGTTTGAAGGCAGTGATTCCTGGTGGTTCCTCGGTTCCGGTTCTCACTGGTGAGAGGATGCTTGACATCGATATGGACTATGACTCGATAGCTGAAGCAGGGTCGATGCTTGGTTCCGGCGCAGTGATTGTAATGGACGATACCACTGATATGGTTAAGGTGCTGCGCCGTGTGTCCCGATTTTATTATGCCGAATCCTGTGGTCAGTGTACGCCGTGCAGAGAAGGTACTGGCTGGCTGTATAGAATGCTGGACAGAATAATCAAGGGACAGGGGCAGACTGAAGATATTGAGCGTCTCGATGCGGTAGCTGGGAAGATAGCAGGTCATACAATTTGCGCGCTAGGCGACGCCGCGGCTATGCCAGTCCAGAGTTTTGTGAAAGAGTTTTACGATGAATTTGTTCACTACATCGAGCATGGTTATAGCATTTTAGATAATAAGGACGACTCAGCAGCGGCTTGAAGCATCTGAAAAAATAATTATGAGTAATACCGAAAAAATAAAAATAGAAGTAGATGGGCGAGAAATTGATGCCGACCCAGGATCTATGTTGATCGAGGCTACTGATGCCGCTGGCATTTATGTACCTAGGTTCTGCTATCACAAGAACCTTTCGGTAGCAGCTAACTGTAGAATGTGTCTTGTAGAAGTTGAACGCGCACCCAAGCCGATGCCAGCTTGCGCAACTCCGGTATCAGAAGGAATGAAAGTATTCACGCGTTCTGAGAAAGCTACGGCGGCACAACATGCCACGATGGAATTTTTGCTGATAAACCATCCTCTTGATTGTCCTGTTTGTGATCAGGGTGGCGAATGTGAGTTGCAAGATCTAGCTATGGGTTATGGAAGTGGGGTGTCCCAGTTCACTGAAGGGAAAAGAGTTGTTCAGGATAAAGATATAGGGCCACTCGTTCAGACTGAGATGACTCGATGTATACATTGTACGAGGTGCGTAAGATTTGGAGAAGAGATCGCGGGTCTGCGAGAATTAGGCGCCACGGGTCGTGGCGAGAGTATGGAAATTGGGACCTACGTTGAAAAGGCGATGCGTTCCGAACTGTCTGGTAACGTTATTGATCTGTGTCCCGTTGGAGCTTTAACCAACAAGCCATACAGATTCTCTGCCAGAGCCTGGGAATTAAAACAGTTAGCTGGTATCGCGCCTCACGATTTTTTAGGCTCAAATCTATACTTTCATGTAAAAGGGCAACACGTGAAACGCGTTGTTCCCAAAGAGAATACTGATATTAATGAGACGTGGCTATCTGATAGAGACCGATATAGTTTTGAGGGGATGCATCACCAGGATCGATTGGCTAGCCCCAGGATTAAGCAAAATGGTCAGTGGATTGATTGTGATTGGGAGACTGCATTTTCTCGAGTTATTAGTTTGCTGAAAGATCGGTCTCTTGTGACTCCCAATGAACTTGTTGGGTTGATATCTCCTTCTTCTACGACTGAAGAGTTTTATTTGTTTCAGAAATTATTACGCGGTTTGGGTTCAAAGAACGTAGATCATCGACTGCGACAAGTTGATTTTAGGAAACAGAGTAGTGAGCCGCTCTTTCCAAATGCTGGTGATAGTTTAAGTAGTCTCGAGCAGGCAGATATCGTATTAATCGTGGGTGCTTATCCGAGGCATGAGGCCCCGTTATTAAACCTACGTATTCGAAAAGCTGCGTTGAAAGGTGCTAAAGTTATTTACATTGATACTCACGAGCGACCATTTAATTACTCTGTCTCCAAAGAAGTAATAATGAAACCCTCAAAGCTAGCTCCTTATTTGAAGGAACTGGAAGAGAGTGTTGTGAGATTGAATGATTCATCTGGCCAGGGCGAATTGTCTGGGACAGATATGTTGGCTAGTCTGCTTGTTAACTCTAAGTCGCCTTTTTTGGTTTATGGCTCGACAATCCAATCCCACGTCGATCGTTCCGTTTTAATTGGCTATATCGATAGTATTTCCTCAAAGATATGTGCTCAAAAAATTATGATTGAAAGCGGGTCGAATGCGGCAGGAGCTTGGTTGGCTGGAGCGATACCTCATCGTGGAGCTGGCGGCGAAACTCTCTCTGAGCATGGCATGGACTCACTTGAGGCGCTCAGTTCTGCAAATCATGGGTACGTTCTCATGGGTGTTGACCCCTTGATGGATACTGCTGTTCCCAGTAAGACGAGGCAGTCTCTAAGTAAGGCCGAATTTGTTATTTCTATCTCATCGTTTGCTACTGATAGTCTGTTGGAGCTATCTGACGTTCTACTTCCCATGGCACTTTATGCAGAAAACGAGGGCTGTTTCGTTAACGCTACTGGGATAGTGCAGAATTTTAGTCCGGTAATAAAACCTCTTGGGGAATCACGGCCAGCGTGGAAAATTTTGAGGGTTTTAGGATCGAAGCTGAACTTGTCAGGATTTGATGCTATTGAACTTGCAGACGTGTTGGGAGATTCATTAGGCCAATGGATGGCTAATGAATTTGTTGCCCCCGAGTGCGATGAGGGAGAAACAGCATTAGTTCTTAAGGATGATGGGCTGGAGATGGTTGTGGAAATTCCCATGTATCGAAGTGATAGTTTGGTTCGTCACGCAAATTCATTGCAGCAGACGTTGGAGACTGAAAAAGTAGTCAGGATCTGTCCAGCGACAGCTTCATCGCTAGGCTTAATAGATAGGGAAAAAGTTACCGTTCGCCTTGGTGATAGGGCTGCGCTCGCCGAGGTTATTGTAGATGGTGCCATATCGTCAGGGGCAGTGCATGTGTTGGGAGCTTGTCCTGAATTACTAGACGTCCTCGATAATTGCGGTCAAGTTTCTCTAGAGAAAACTCAAATAGGTGCTTCATGAGTCCTCTAGCATTGGTAGAACAAATCCTTGAACCGTTGCTTTATCCTTCTGTAGTCGCAGTAGTAGTTATTGTCCTGAAAATTTTGGCAATCATGCTTCCGCTGATGGCTGCTGTTGCTTACACAACTTTGGCGGAAAGGAAAGTTATAGGCTATATGCAGGTGAGAATTGGTCCCAATCGGGTTGGTCCGAGGGGGTTGCTGCAACCAATCGCCGATGCTTTAAAACTCATGTGCAAAGAGTTAATTATTCCAACCGGCTCCAGTCGGTTTTTATTTCTGTTAGCCCCAATATTGGCTTTGGGTCCTGCATTGGCGGCATGGGCAGTTATCCCTTTTGGTTCCGAGATGGTTCTTGCTGATATAAACGCTGGGTTACTTTACGTCTTGGCTCTGACTTCGCTTGGGGTTTATGGGATTATCATTGCGGGCTGGGCGTCTAATTCGAAATATGCATTCTTGGGTGCCATGAGATCAGCAGCGCAAATTGTCTCATATGAAATCGCCATGGGTTTTGCACTTGTCGGAGTTCTAGTTGCGGCGCGAAGTTTAAATTTAGGCGATATTATAGAAGCTCAACGAGGCACTTTGGGGATTTTTAGTTGGTTTTGGTTGCCTTTATTTCCTTTATTTATAATTTATTTTATTGCAGGGGTTGCCGAAACAAATAGGGCTCCGTTTGACGTCAGCGAGGGTGAATCTGAGATCGTAGCGGGCTTTCACGTGGAGTACGCAGGAATGGCATTCGCGCTATTTTTCTTGGCTGAATATGCCAATATGATTTTGATTTCGGCACTAACAGCGGTAATGTTTCTAGGTGGTTGGTTATCTCCTTTCAGCTTCATTCCCGACGGAATTCATTGGTTTTTGCTGAAAACCGGAGGCTTTTTGTTTTTGTTTCTTTGGTTTAGAGCAACATTCCCGAGATATCGTTATGATCAGATCATGCGCCTAGGGTGGAAGATTTTTCTTCCAATAACAATAGTGTGGGTAATGTTAGTTGCTGCGATGGTCGTTTGGCAACTACCCCCTTGGTTTGTAAAGTAGTTGCGGGGGTAGCAAATGGATAAATGTATTAATTTTTTAAAAAGTCTTACTTTGTGGGAACTTCTGAAAGGACTTGGCTTGACCGGTAAGAGGCTGGTCACGCGAAAAGTGACCGTGCAATATCCTGAAGAAAAGACGCCTCAATCCGCCCGATTCAGAGGTTTACATGCGTTGCGACGCTATCCTAATGGCGAAGAACGCTGCATTGCCTGCAAGTTGTGTGAGGCCGTTTGCCCTGCTTTAGCTATCTCAATTGAGTCGGAGGTGAGAGACGACGGTAGTAGGCGCACCTCCAAATATGAGATAGATTTAACTAAATGCATTTTCTGCGGATTTTGTGAAGAGTCGTGCCCGGTCGACTCAATCGTTGAGACTAGACACTTTGAGTATCACGGCGAGGCCCGTGGTGATCTTTTAATGACAAAAGAGAGATTATTAGCGAATGCTGACCGCTTCGAGGAGCAAATTGCGTCCGATCGACAAGCTGAAGCTAAATACAGGTAATGGATACTTATTTTACGGGAGATGTGATGGGTTGTAAGAAATTTCTTCGCTCGCGCAAAAAATAAATGTTTGAACAAGTTTTATTTTATGTTTTCGCAAGTCTGGTAGTCATTTCCGCCACTATGGTCATTTGTATCAAGAACCCTGTTCATGCGGCCCTATTTTTAGTGTTGGCCTTCTTCTCAAGTGCTGGTTTATGGCTGTTACTTGAGGCGGAGTTTCTCGCGATCGCGTTAGTGCTAGTGTACGTCGGTGCAGTTATGGTGTTGTTTTTGTTTGTTGTTATGATGCTAGATATTAATCTTGCAGAGTTGCGAGAGGGGTTTGCGCGGTACGTACCTGTAGCGGTTCTCGTTTCCGTAGGAATGCTAATCTCGCTTGGGTCTATTGTAGGGGGTGATAATTTTGGTCTCGATAAAATTGCGGGAGTTGAGCCTTACCCGAGCGACTATAACAACACTAAAGTGCTAGGGCTGGCGATGTATCAAGATTATATCTGGCCATTTGAGGTTGCTGCTGTGATTTTATTGGTTGCTATAGTAGCTGCGATTACGCTTACTCTCAGAACAACTCGACAAACTAAGGCAGCAGATCCTGATCATCAAGTGTTAGTGCGAAGTAAAGATCGATTACGGGTCATCAAAGTGATGCCCGAGGAAGAAGAGTAGGAGTTTAGGCAATGTTAGCACTATCAGACTTTCTGACCGTAGGGGCTATTTTATTTTGTTTGAGTGTCGCTGGAATAATTATAAATCGTAAAAATGTCATTATTCTGTTGATGTGTATCGAGTTGATGTTGCTAGCTGTTAATACAAATTTCATAGCGTTTTCTAGGTATGCTGATGATGTTTCGGGCCAGGTTTTCGTATTTTTTATATTAACAGTAGCTGCAGCAGAAGCTGCCATTGGGTTAGCGATCCTGGTAGTACTGTTTCGAAATAAAAACTCGATTAATGTCGAAGATCTGGATGTAATGAAGGGTTAGGAATTTTCATGAAGCTGATGTGTTCAATTGAAATAGAGAATATTTGACAATGCATAACTTATGTTTAGCAATAGTGCTGTCACCACTATTAGGAGCTCTAATTTCGGGACTTTTTGGTAAGAAAATAGGTCGCGCCGGTGCCCACTGGTTCACTATTATTGGTGTAGGAGTGTCATTTGCTCTCTCCTTAATAGTTTTTCTCAAATTAATAGTGTGGGAAGAGCCTGTTTTTAATCAAAACTTGTATCTTTGGTTATCGACTGGCGGGCTAAATTTTTATGTTGGTTTTTTGATAGACGAATTGAGCGCAACGATGATGCTAGTCGTTACTTTTGTTTCTTTGATGGTTCATATTTACACCATTGGTTATATGCGCGACGATTCAGGCTATCAAAGATTTTTTGCTTATATATCCCTCTTTACTTTCAGTATGTTAATGCTAGTTATGTCCAATAACTTTCTTCAACTTTTTTTCGGCTGGGAAGCTGTCGGAGTTGTTTCTTATTTGCTGATAGGTTTCTGGTTTAAGAAAGATACTGCTATATATGCAAATTTAAAGGCATTCTTGGTTAACCGTGTCGGTGATTTTGGTTTTCTGCTCGGTATATGCTGCGTATTCATGTACTTCGGAAGTCTTGATTATGGTACAGCATTCTCTATGGCTCCCGGAATACAAGATGAAGTAATGGTAGTAGTGCCCGGTTATGAATGGTCTGTGATGACCGTTATGTGTCTACTTCTTTTTGTTGGGGCTATGGGGAAGTCTGCGCAAGTTCCTCTGCATGTTTGGTTGCCTGATTCAATGGAAGGTCCAACTCCAATTTCGGCCTTGATTCACGCTGCCACAATGGTTACCGCCGGAATATTCATGGTTGCAAGAATGTCTCCTTTATTTGAGTTGTCAGAGGTCGCGCTTTCGACCGTGCTTATCATTGGTTCAATCACTGCTTTTTTTATGGGACTATTGGGCTTGGTCCAGAGCGATATCAAGCGCGTCGTCGCATACTCAACTCTCTCTCAATTAGGTTATATGACAGTGGCTCTTGGTGTCTCGGCGTACGCGGCGGGTATTTTTCACCTGTTTACGCATGCTTTTTTTAAAGCTCTCCTTTTCTTGGCAGCTGGCTCAGTGATAATGGGTATGCATCACCAGCAAGATATGCGAAAAATGGGTGGTTTGAAAAAGTATATGCCGATAACCTATTGGACTAGCTTGGTAGGGTCTCTGGCGCTTATCGGGTTTCCTGGCTTTTCGGGCTTTTTCTCGAAAGATGCGATAATAGAAGCTGTGCACTTATCTCATATTCCGGGTGCCGGGATAGCGTATTACGCTATACTATCTGGAGTTTTTATCACCGCACTATACTCGTTTAGATTAGTGTTTTTAGTTTTCCATGGAGAAGAACGTTTCGACGAGGAAACCAGGTCTCATTTACATGAATCGCCGCTAGTGGTGACCATTCCTTTGATTCTATTAGCCATTTTATCGATTGGTTCTGGTGCTGTGGCGATTACGCCTATGTTGTTTGGTGGATTTTTCGGAGACGGGATCTATGTTGCTATCAGCCACGATGTCCTAGCCGAGCTCGGTACGCATTACCATGGCGTATTAGGGATGATGATACATGGGTTATCCCAACCTCCATTTTGGCTAGCAGCGGCTGGCGTATTCACTGCGTGGTTTTGCTACCTAAGACGACCTGACATCCCTGCTAAAGCAGTTAGTCTTGTGGGTATGTTGCATAAGTTATTGCTCGATAAATATGGTTTCGATCGGTTTAATGACTGGTTTTTTGCTGGAGGGACAAGGCGTGTCGGGCAAGTATTATTTCGACTGGGTGATGTGGCAATTATTGATGGGGCGATCGTTAATGGCAGCGCGAAAGTTGTCTCGTGGACTTCTCAAATCACTCGCCGAGTGCAGTCAGGATTACTATACCATTACGCCTTCGCGATGATACTTGGATTGATCTTCCTTTTGATTATATTCGTGCATCAGATTTTTCTCGCGACGTAGGTATCCTTTAATTTTTAAAATAATTGTATAAAAAAAGAAATTTTATATGGGCGAAGAAATACGATTTTTAAGCATACTTATTTGGCTGCCTATCTTAGGCGGTATGGCTGTTGTTTTTTCGGGCGCACGCTTTTCTGAAGTTTTTACTAAGGTCCTTGCCTTAGTTTTAAGCGTAATTACTTTTATTATTTCCCTATTTCTTTGGAGTCGGTTCAATAATGATCTCGGTTCCATGCAGTTCACGGAACTAGTTCAATGGATCCCAGCTTTTGGAATACAGTATGCCCTAGGCATCGACGGTATAGCTCTCCCGTTAATTATTTTGACCACGTTTACTACTTGTATAGTAGTAATGGCGGGTTGGGTTGTTATTAAAGATAGGCAAGGGTTTTATCTAGGAGCATTTCTTCTTTTGGAAGGGCTAATGATAGGTGTTTTCAGTTCTCTAGATGCCGTATTGTTTTATGTGTTTTGGGAGGCGATGCTAATCCCTATGTTTCTTATCATCGGGATTTGGGGAGGGCCACGCAGAGTCTATGCCACGATAAAATTCTTTTTATATACCTTTATGGGTTCACTTTTCATGCTAGTCGCACTTCTTTACCTGTATTTCAAAAGTGGGACTTTTGACGTATTAGCTTTGCATAGTCTCAGTTTGACAATGTTAGAGCAAAAATGGATATTTGTTGCATTTCTATTAGCCTTCGCGGTTAAAGTACCCATGTGGCCCGTGCACACTTGGTTGCCCGATGCTCATGTCGAAGCGCCAACCGGTGGATCTATCATATTGGCTGCTGTCATGCTTAAACTAGGAGGGTATGGCTTTTTACGGTTTAGTCTGCCTATAGCCCCTGATGCTTCAATGGCTCTTGATGGTTTGATGATTGCCTTGTCACTAATTGCTATTGTATATATTGGGTTTGTAGCGTTGGCTCAGCAGGATATGAAGAAATTGATTGCCTATTCATCAATTTCGCATATGGGGTTTGTGACGCTCGGTTTCTTTGTGATTTTTCAGGTCGCGACTAACACCGGAGATTGGATGCAAGCGAGTGCGGGGATCGAAGGGGGTATGATTCAGATGATATCCCATGGATTTATCTCTGGAGCAATGTTCTTGTGCGTTGGTGTCTTATACGATCGAATGCATAGCCGAGAGATAGGTGATTATGGTGGGGTAGTTAATACGATGCCAATATTTGCTTCATTCATGCTCTTGTTTGCGATGGCGAATGCAGGTCTGCCTGGTACCTCGGGCTTTGTAGGAGAGTTTATCGTGATACTCACCGCATTCAAGGCTCAATTTTGGTATGCTTTTTTAGCAGCTACTACCTTGATTTTAGGCGCGGCGTACACATTATGGATGTACAAACGAGTTGCTTTTGGCGAGATAAAAAATCCGAAAGTGATGGAGCTTGTAGACGTCGATAAGCGAGAGTTTTTTATGCTGGCATCACTTGCAGCCATGGTACTTTTATTTGGTATATGGCCCGATCCGTTATTTGATATGATGCACGCGAGTGTTGAGCAGCTAGCGCAACATATATCGGTATCTAAACTTCCTTAGGCTTATTTTATGAACGATCTTAGTTTAATAATGCCAGAAATTCTTCTCACTGGTTTTGTCTGCTTGTTGCTCATGGTGGATGTTTATCGCAAGCCTTCTTCGGGCGACGTCACTTTTTGGACTGCAGTCGTTTCAGTCGGTATTGTTCTAGTGAGCATTATCACCTATTGGCCTGCGGAAAAATCGACTGGATTTTCCGAAACGCTGATTATAGACCCTATGTCTATATTGCTTAAGTTGGTCCTGTTAATTTCACTGCTATTTAACTTTTTTTACGCGCGCGAATATTTTAAACGAAGCGCGAAAGGGCAGTCTGAATTTTATATCCTGACAATATTCTCGGCGTTGGGCATGATGGTACTGATATCCGCCCAAAGTTTATTAACCTTGTATCTAGGATTAGAGTTATTGTCTTTGTCACTATATGCGATGGTGGCGATGGAACGAGATTCGGCTTTAGCTTCTGAAGCTGCGATGAAATATTTTATATTAGGAGCGTTAGCCTCTGGGATGCTGTTGTACGGCATTTCTATGCTTTATGGCGTCAGCGGTACACTAAACTTAGCGGAATTGGCAGAATATTCTGTCAAGGGTGATCAAAGCTTGTTGCTTGTTTTTGGTCTTGTGTTTGTACTAGTTGGTATCTCGTTTAAGCTTGGGATAGCACCTTTCCATATGTGGGTACCCGACGTCTATCAGGGAGCATCTACTCCTGTCACTTTGTTTATCAGCTCTGCTCCAAAAATAGCTGCGTTTGCGATGGCGGTAAGGGTATTGGTGGACGGTTTGCCTGGATTGTCGATTCAATGGAGCGCTATGTTAACTATACTAGCTGTTACATCTATCGCTATTGGCAATATAGTGGCTATCGCTCAGACAAATATTAAACGTATGTTAGCGTATTCGACGATATCTCATATGGGCTTTTTGATCCTGGGGATCATAGCCGCAACCGCCCAGGGTTACGCGGCATCAATGTTTTACGTATTCATTTACGCGATAACGAGTATGAGCGCGTTTGGCATAATTATACTTTTGGTAAGTAAGTCAAATGCACCTGAGTTGATTAGTGACTTTGCTGGTCTAGCGAAAACGAGACCTTGGATAAGTTTTATTTCTATGGTGGTTATTTTTTCACTGGCCGGAGTACCTCCATTTGCAGGGTTTTGGGCTAAATGGTTTGTGCTCAAAGAACTGATTGCTTCAGGTAGTGTGCTGGTCGCAGCCGTCGCGGTTATTTTTTCTCTCATAGGTGCTTACTATTATCTGCGAGTTGTCAAAATTATGTATTTTGACGAACCAGGCCCAGACTCTCATGTTAGTAGTCAGCCATCATTAGGAGCATATGTTTTTACTCTTAATGGTGCTCTTATTTTGCTTCTTGGCTTGTTTCCAGGGGTGCTTATGCATTACTGCTTAGTCGCCATGCAGGCTTACTGAGCCAGATAGTTTGGAACGAGAGCTAAGTGAAGGTAAAGCCTATAGGTTAATGGTACCGCCTAGCTCAGCCCCTACTGAAATACTCTTTTCGTGTGTATCAAATTCCCCCCAAGATGCGAAGTTTCTGGCTGTCAGCAAGATGACGGTTGAACCCATATTGAAGCGCCCCAATTCGTCTCCTCTCATGAATTTTTCACCTTGGAGGGAGTGTAAAGTATCGGGTTTAAAATTGTGTTTCGGCCTATTGATAAACCCATTTTGTAAGTGTGTATAGATCTCAAAACTTCCAACATTTAGTGCTCCCACCATCACAAGCGCGAAGAAGCCACTATCACTCTCGTATACAATAGACGCTCGTTCATTCACACAAAATAAGTTATTGATATTGTTTACTGTATTTTTGTTGACCGAGAACAGGTACCCGGGGGTGTAGCGTAAAAAGCGTGCTTTACCATCACTTGGCATGTGGATTCGATGATAATTGTAGGGGGCAAGGTATATAGTATGATAGGTACCGTTTAAAAATAATGCGGCTAACTTATCATCGCCCAGTAAATTTTTTAACGAGTACTGTTTCCCTTTCGCCTGAATAAGTATTTCGGATTTGATATGTCCAGATTGACTGATTGTCCCGTCTACGGGGCTCGTTACTTTACCCTGATCTGAGGGTTGGGGCCTCGCGTCATTTGCAAGCTCGCGGGTAAAGAAGTGATTAAATGTCGGGTAGGCTGACGGGTCTTTTATTTTTGCATCAGACATATCGACTTTATAAACATAAATATAGAGGCGTATGATCAGGCTGCTTAATGGACCGAGACGTAGCCGCGAACCTATTCCGAACAGTGCTGATAGTGTCTTTTTGGGCAGGACTTTTTGGAGGAGAATGAACATAGTTAGTGTCTTCAGCTAAGGACTTTTCATGGGTAAAGAAAATTGCCAACTACTATTTTTCCCGCAAGATGCAGAAAACGAGATCAATTGATCAGCATTGAATCGTTCAGATTTCCTTACACTCAGCATTAAGTGAATTCCACCAGGTTTAGCCTCTAGTATTTGACTAGGTAATAGCATCAAGCTGCTTACAGGATTCATTTTTGTGATCCCTTCACTATTTGTGCTGGATGAGTGCATCATAACTTTTTTGAACTGATCACTACTAAATTTATTTATACTTTGAGTTTCATGGCTATTATTTTTGATTGAAAAGTAAGCAGCTGTGTACTTAGTTCCTGGTATTGGCTTTTTGACCCATCCATCTAGGAGCTCTAGTGAGTCGCACGCAACTATATTTGGACATAGGGCTATCAGTAGCAAAGTCAGACATAATTGCATCTTACTCATCAGAAATTCCTTGATAAAATGAAAGAATATTCTGGAATCTTTCGGCGATCTGTAACGCGTTGTGCGGAGGAGTGAGTACACTGGCCATATGTCCAGACGGGCTTATAAAGAAAATACCGGATGAATGTTCAATAGTGTAGTCGTTACCTACTTCGTCAATTTTCATGAAGAGTGTATTAAAAGATCTGGCCACAGCCTTTAATTCATCGGGAGTCCCCGTTACGGCAATGAGCTCGTTCGAGAAGTAGCTTGCGTACTTAGCTAGATTGGGAAGCGTATCTCGCTCTGGATCTACTGATATAAAAACATTTTGCAATACGAATTCCGAACCAATCTCAGCTCTCAGCGCTTTAGCAGCCTTGGTCATAGCTTGAAGAGACATCGGACAAATATCAGGGCAATTCGCGAATCCGAAAAAGACTAGTGACCAAGTATTCTTGAAATTCTCTAAAGTGAACTTTTCACCATATTGGTTGGTCAATTGTAATGGTTTTATTATCGGAGGATTAGGCCAAAGTATCCCTTCCATCTGGACACCGTTGTGGTTCGCGGTCATAGTTTTAGAGATTAATATTCCGGACAAAAATGCCATTACTAATATGCCAGCACAGACTACATATAAAATTTTACTGTTGGCGGGGGTCATGTAAAAACCTAATTGAACTAATGAAACTTTTTGTACTCATGGGATATGGATTAGGTGCGTCGACTAATTTTGAGAGCTTTATATCTAGCTAAAATCGCGGCGGTTGAAGAATCATTTTGGTTGCAGTTAGCTTCTGAGTCTATGTTAGCGATTATCGATGAGGCAAAAGCTTTCCCAAGCTCTACACCCCACTGATCGAAAGGATTTATATCCCATACAGTACTTTGTACAAATGTCTTGTGTTCATATAGTGATATTAACGCACCTAGAGTCTTAGGATGAAGTTCGTCCATATAAATTATCGACGAGGGACGATTACCACGTAGCTTTTTATAATTCTCAACATTATGTTCTCGTTCATTACCCAACATTAACGCGCGCGATTGCGCAAGGCAGTTAGCTATTATCATATCTTGGTGCTTTTCAAATCCCGGTGGTGCCTTCAGAGCGAGTATAAAGTCGACAGGTATTTGGCGTGTACCTTGATGTAATAGTTGGCAAAAACTATGCTGCGCATCGGTACCTGAGGCACCCCATGTGACCGGAGCAGAGTGATAGTCGAGAGTAGTTCCATCTAGTGAGATACTTTTTCCATTGCTTTCCATTTCTAATTGCTGGAGGTACATCGGCAGACTGCTTAGCCTATGTTCATAGGGGATTATCGCTAAGCTGGAGCTTTGAAGGAAGTTTGTATTCCAGATCCCAACCATACCAAGTATTACTGGTAGGTTTTTTTCTAGAGGTACTGTCCTGAAGTGATGGTCTAATAAAGCGGCACCAGACAAGAAGTCTTCGTACACACGATAGCCATATTTTAGTGCAATAGGTATACCCATGGCAGACCAGACTGAGTACCTACCCCCAACCCAATCTGGTATCTTTAATATATTGCCTTCATCGATTCCAGCCGCTTTGGCCTTAGCGCCATTTGCTGTGATTGCTATAAAATGATTTTTTAAAGATGTTTTTTCGATTAATTTGGATTTTAACCAATCCCGTGCAGACTCGTAGTTTCTGAGTGTTTCGGATGTGCCGAATGACTTGGACGCAACTACAAAAAGAGTTTTGTGCGGTGGTAGAGACGAGATTAAGTCTCTGAATTTTTCTCCGTCCAAGTGATCCAAGAAGTGAATGTTTATCGTCGATGCTTCTTCTTCTTGTAAAGCTTCGATTGCAAGTTTAGGTCCTAAATTAGAGCCACCGACACCTATCATCACTACATCCGAAAACCTTTCGCCGCCATCGTTGCATTTTTCTCCAGAACGGATGGCCTCGACTAGTAGTTTTAACCGCGCCTTTGATTCTTCGGCCTCAGCGATAAATTTTTTCGGCATCCAGTTTTCAGTATCTGATGAAGCGCGCAGTGCAACATGCAGGGCAGGCCTATCCTCAGTGACGTTGACATGGACACCATTAAATAAGTCCGCTATTTTTTCTTTAATATCGCATTTGTCAGCTAGCTCAAGTAATGAGGACAGTGCCTGCTTGTTTAGTCGATTTTTGGACATGTCCAAAAATAAGCCCGCGGCTTCGAAAGTAAAGCTGCTTACTCTATTTGGGTCCGCAGAAAACAACTCGATAATAGAAGTATTTTGAAGATCTCTAGCATACTCATGGAGTTGGTCTACCTGTTTTTTAGACTTCACAATAATTTCCGCGCTTGATTTAAGGTCTTGGCAGTCCGTATCTTAGCTAACTGCGTTTGATGATTTCTTTCCATTAGTGCGGCTCTGCGATTATCGCTTAGACTGTCGATACAGTTGTGACAGGAGACACCATATTCATATTCCTTTAATCCCCGGTCACCGGGGGAAAGCGGTCTACGGCAACCGTGGCATTTCTCATAGTCTGCAGGTTCTAGATTTGGGTCTACCGCTACTCTATCATCAAATACAAAGCAGTCCCCTTCCCACATGGAGTGATCTTTAGAACTATCTTGTAAATAAGAGAGGATCCCTCCTTTTAATTGAAAAACCTGCTTATGACCAAGAGCGATCAGATGTGCCGATGCTTTTTCGCACCGTATGCCGCCGGTACAGAACATTGCGATTGGTTTTTCTAAATCTCCCTCCAAAAGCTCTTTAATCTGCTCTGGAAATTCTCTGAAGTTTTTAGTATTAGCTCTCACTGCAGTCTTAAAAGTA
>CACEAA010000020.1 GCA_902557415.1 uncultured Pseudomonadota bacterium
GAATGAAGAAATGGGTAAAGTTCAAAAACTGATTGGAGAAGCGGTTATCGCTGTGGCTGAGGAAGGAGGCTATGATATCGTTCTTGCGAACGTACCTTACGTGAGTCCTAAAGCAGATATATCGGACTCGGTAATCGAAAAATTAAAGAAATAGAATTTTTTAATAATTTAAAACATGGGCGTGAGATAACCTTTTAGACCTCGTCCGCCCTACTTGGGCAGGGTTTATTTAAAAGTATTTAAAATATAATTCATGATTCTTGGCTTCATACGTACAGAAGGCCGGGATAAATAGGTCCGCAAATGGAAGATTTAGACATATCGACAATTCTAGACACCCTACCTCATAGATACCCGTTTCTTTTAATTGACCGAGTAATCGAATACACGGCTTTTGAATCGATAACTGCTATAAAAAATGTATCTATTAACGAACCATTTTTCCAAGGGCATTTCCCGGGACATCCCATAATGCCTGGTGTCTTGATTCTAGAATCTATGGCCCAAGCTACCGGCATGTTGGCCTTTTATTCAAATAAAGCAAGAAGTGAGTCTGGTCATGTCTATTATCTTGTGGGTATTGATAAAGCTAGATTTAAAAAGCCGGTAACTGCAGGAGACCAACTAGTGTTAGCGGCGACTCTTACCCGAGAGCTGAGGGGCATATACCGTTTTGAAGCCAGTGCTAAAGTTAATGGCACGGTTGTAGCCACTGCTGAATTTATGACTACAGAACGAGCGATAAGCAATTGATCGACCCTCTGGCTCGCGTAGATCCGCGGGCCGTAATAGCGAGCGACGCAGAGATAGGGCCATGGGTGAGTGTCGGTCCGAATGTCACAATAGGATCTCGCACTAAGATTGAAGCGCACTGTGTTATCAAAGGGCCTACTACAATTGGAGAAGATAATATTGTCTTTCCATTTTGCAGCATAGGCGATGACCCTCAAGATAAAAAATATCAACCAGATGGAAATTCGACTCTTGAGATAGGCGATAGAAATACGATTCGGGAATACTGCAGTATAAATAGGGGTACTTCGCAGGGAGGTGGTCTAACGAGAATCGGACATGACAACTGGATAATGGCTTATTGTCATGTAGCTCATGATTGCTTGATAGGCAACAATTGTGTATTTGCTAATAATTCGACCTTGGCGGGCCACGTCGAAGTACACGATTATGCGGTATTAGGAGGGTTCTCAGGAGTCCATCAGTTCTGTAGGCTTGGTGAAAATAGCTTTTCCGCTATTTCTACAATAATAGTAAAGGATGTGCCTCCATTTTTTATGGTTTCTGGAAATACAGCGCGTGCGAGGGGAGTGAATAAGGTGGGACTCAGGCGTCGTGGTTTTTCTACAGTTAGTATAGAAGTAGTCAAAAAATGCTATAAGCTTTTATACATGAAGGGTATTGGTTTTGATGAGGCGATCAAAGCTATCGCAAAGGAAGGTGAGGTAGATCCGCAAGCCTACAAGATCGATCAATTTATTAAAGCATCTGAAAGAGGGATCGTGCGGTGAACGAATATCGGAGTAGCGATATAACCATTGATCACTTCTTTTCTATGAATCAAGACTAAGGCAGGAGTAAGAGGTGCCTTGCATACCTCGGCAAGTTGTTATTGTTGCAGGAGAAGTCTCCGGAGATAGGCTGGCGGCATCTCTCATCCGAAAGGTTAAAGAATTATTGCCTAATACGGTATTTCGGGGTGTAACCGGCCCAGCAATGCGTTCAGAGGGCTGCTTGTCTGACGCCTATATTGACGACATAGCGGTTATGGGGTTGAGCGAAGTCTTTTGGAATTTACCAAGGTTGATAAGGCTACGAAGAGGCTTGGTTAACAAATTTCTGAATAGCCCGCCAGATCTCTTTATAGGAATTGACGCTCCAGAATTCAATCTTCCTATCGAGAAGAAAATGAAAAATAAAGGAGTGTATACGATTCATTATGTGTGTCCTCAGGCATGGGCTTGGCGACCAGGGAGGGCTGCAAAGTTTCCGATTGCAATGAACTCAATGTTTGCGCTTTTCCCGTTTGAAGTTGATTTTTTTAAAAATTTCGGAGTTGAAACGACTTTTGTTGGACATCCTCTAGCGGATAAACTCCCGCTAAAGCCTTTAAAGAATGAAGTAAAGCAGGCTTTGCTGTTTGATTTAGACCGAGATTTAATAGCTTTAATGCCTGGGAGTAGACGGCACGAGGTTGTCCGACATCTCAGTGTGTTTTTGCAAGCCGCAACAATCCTTAAGGAGCAGAATCGAGATCTTCAGTTTGTTGTTAACTTAGCTAATGAAAAAGAATTACATTACGCTAAGTCAGTGTGTGAAAAGTTTGATCTAAATATAAGGGTGTGCTCGGTTGAAAGTAATCAGATATTGACTGCGGCTGATGTGGCTATAGTTGCGTCAGGCACAGTCACACTAGAGTCTTTGTTGTGTGGGACACCAATGGTGGTTGGCTACAAGTTGTCATTACTAAGTTTTATTGTGCTCAGTCGATTGGTTCGAATTAGCAGCGTGGCTTTACCCAACATACTGAGTGAGGGCGAATTGGTGCCTGAATTTATCCAGTCTACTATGACTCCTGAAAACTTGGCCGTTAGTACTGCAAATTGGTTGAACGATAAAGGAGCTAAAACTGAATTTTATGAGCAGAGTCGGGTATTGCACAAGGAACTAGTTTCGCCGGAATACTCAGCGGGTGATTTTGTTGCTGAGGTTTTGGGTGGATAATGCACATGGGTTCCTGGCTGGCGTTGATGAGGCAGGGAGAGGCCCGCTCGCTGGGCCTGTTGTTGCCGCCGCGGTTGTATTGGGAACTTGTTCGATAAGTGGAATCGGTGACTCGAAAAAAATAAGCGAGAAGAATAGAGAGTCATTGGTCGAAGAGATCAAAGCAAAATGTGTCGCATATGCGGTCGGTTCCTCATCTCCTGTGGAAATTGACTGTTTAAATATTCACAATGCAACACTTCTAGCAATGAAGAGGGCAATCATTGGATTGAGGGTTCCTTTGAAATTAGTCATGGTGGATGGGAAATTCACCCCTAATCTGCCGCTACGGATGGAAAATGTTGTCAGGGGCGACGAGTTCGTAGAAGACATTAGCGCCGCATCTATATTGGCGAAAGTAACCCGTGACAAAATAATGTGTAAGTATCATTTACGCTACAGTGACTTCGATTTTCATAAGCATAAAGGTTACCCTACTAGATTGCATTTAAAAGCTTTGAGGAATCACGGATTATGTCCCATTCACAGGATATCTTTTCGACCTGTGAAAGCGGTTTTGTCTGAAGAGGAGAGCACAGGTCAATGACTCCGCGTTTTATCCATTTACATTTACATAGTGAGTATTCGTTGGTTGATGGTCTCGTTAGACTTCCTGAGCTAATTTCACACTGCGTTGAGCATAAATTACCCGCTGTTGGCTTGAATGATCAATCAAATGTTTTTGGTGCTTTGAAGTTCTACCGATATGCGGTTAGCGCTGGCGTCAAACCTATAATTGGTGCTGAAGTACGGATATCTGAAAAGATTAATGGTTTTAGTGATTATCGGCTAGTGTTGCTATGTCAAAATACTACAGGGTTTCGAAATCTAAATAACTTGATTACAAAGGCTTATAGGTTTGGGCAAAGCCAGGGAATTCCTAAAGTTCAATTCGACTGGATGGACTTCGATGGACTAAAAGGTTTGATTTGCCTTTCCGGAGGTTTGGATGGGGACCTAGGCCAGTGTCTCCTCTCTGGAGATAGAAGAGCTATCGAGCCGCGTGTTCGTCAGTGGATGAAGTTATTCGGAGATCGGTATTATGTAGAGGTTACTAGAACCAATAAAGAGAGAGAGGAGGAGTTCATACAACTCTTAGCGCCAATATGTGAAGAAAATCAGACTCCCATGGTAGCTACGAATAATGTTCGATTTCTTCAAAAGGCTGAGTTTGAGACGCATGAGGCAAGAGTTTGTATTCAGGATGCGAAGATCCTCGATGATCCTCGCCGTCAAAAGTTATATACCTGCGAACAGTACCTAAAAACCGAAGAAGACATGTGTGATCTGTTTTCTGATATTCCGTCCGCTTTAGAGAATTCCGTTAATATCGCTATTCGCTGCAATTTGGCATTTGATTTTGATACCTATCATTTACCTGAGTTTCCGTTAGGAGAAAATGTAAATGTAGATGATGTTTTGGAAGAAAAATCTAGAACAGGCTTAATGGGACGAGAAAAGAGTGGGAGAATCAAAGGAGGCTTAATTTCACTAGAAAAGAAGCGTATATACGCTACCCGTTTTGATCAAGAGCTGTCCGTAATAAAAAAAATGGGCTTCTCAGGGTATTTTTTGATAGTGGCGGACTTTATTGAGTGGGCTAAGGAGAACGATATTCCTGTGGGCCCCGGCAGAGGATCTGGCGCTGGTTCATTGATCGCGTTTAGTCTGGGGATCACGGAGCTCGACCCGATTGAATACGACTTATTGTTTGAGCGATTTCTCAATGATGAAAGAGTTTCCATGCCAGATTTTGATATAGATTTCTGCATGGAAAGGAGAGACGAAGTGATCGAATATGTGTCGGAGCGATATGGAAGAGAAAAAGTCGCGCAAATTATTACTCACGGCACCATGGCAGCAAAAGGAGTCCTGCGAGATGTGGGAAGAATACTAGGCTTTCCGTACGGATTCACCGACCAATTAGCTAAGCTTATACCGTTTGAATTAGAGATGACTCTAGATAAAGCATTGGACGAAGAACCGACTCTGTCACAGCGTTATAAGGAGGAGCCCGATGTAAAAAAATTATTCGATTTAGCGAAAGAGCTAGAAGGTCTATCGCGGAATGCGGGTAGACATGCTGGGGGATTAGTTATCGCACCACGCCCACTGACTGATTTCATGCCGCTTTACTGCGAAGAGGCGAGTTCTAGTGTTGTGACCCAATTTGATATGAATGATATAGAATCCTCTGGATTAGTGAAATTTGATTTCCTTGGGCTGCGGACTTTGACGATAATCGACTGGGCTGTCAAAGATGTCAACAAATCTGGATTAGCAGAAAAAGATACAGAGCTTACTATTCTTGATATCCCTCTTGATGATAATGAGACATATGAACTAATACAGGGTGGAGGCACTGCCGCGATATTTCAGTTAGAGTCACGTGGCATGCGTGAGCTGATAAGAAACCTGCGCCCGGATTGTTTTGATGACCTGATTGCGCTTGTCGCGTTGTTTAGACCTGGGCCCCTACAATCGGGCATGGTTGACAATTTTATTGATACCAAGCATGGCCGATCAAAAGCCCAATATAGGCACCCAAGTTTAGAGCCGATTCTGCGTGTTACTAATGGGGTAATTTTATATCAAGAGCAGGTTATGGAGATCGCGAGGGTTCTAGCGGGATACACATTGGGCGAGGCCGATTTATTACGAAGAGCAATGGGGAAAAAGAAAGTTGATGAAATGGCATTTCAAAGGAAAACCTTTATTGCCGGCGCGACAAAAAATGGAATCCCTGAAGAAGATTCGGCTTTTATCTTTGATTTAATGGAAAAATTCGCCGGTTATGGTTTTAACAAATCGCACTCTGCTGCCTATGCCCTAGTGGCGTATCAAACAGCTTGGCTTAAAACCCATCACCCGGCCGCGTTCATGGCGGCAGTGCTATCTTCAGATATGGATAATACTGATAAAGTTGTTAGTCTTATCGAAGAATGCCGTATTCTCGGATTACAAATCGTATATCCGACTATTGATGATTGCGTTTATCGATTCAGTGTGAAAGATTCTGGTGCGATACGCTATGGGTTAGGTGCGCTTAAAGGTCTTGGTGAAGGTGTTATTACGTCCCTTGTAACCGAGCGTGAAAAGAATGGGCGATATCAAGGTCTGGTAGATCTTTGCACTCGAAATAGCAGTGGTCGATTAACTCGTAAAGTACTTGAAGTACTAGTGAAGTCGGGAGCCCTAGATTGTTTGGGGGAAGAAAGGCATGACCTGATGGCTGGCTTGGAGCATGCTCTTCAGGTTACTGAGCAGGGATCGAGAGATTCTGCCGCGGGTCAAGCAGATCTTTTCGGTTTACCTTCCGACGAAAGAGTTGCTGATTTAGATGTTTGCGATAGCCGGACGAAAGTGGTTGGTAAGTCAGTAGTTTGGACTCAACAACAGACGCTGACTTATGAAAAAGAAACTATGGGGCTTTATTTAAGTGGTCATCCGATCGACAAGTACTCCGAGGAACTGAGTGCCTTTATTTCTTGTAAATTGAACAATATTAATTCTGGGAAACGTCGTATAGCCGGTCTTGTGAGTTCCATCCGCACCTTGAATACGCGGAGGGGAAAAATGGCCATTATTTCCGTAGACGATAGTACAGCTCGTATTGAGGTCGTGCTTTATCGTGAGGTTTTCGAGCGTCACGTGGAGAAGTTATTTGTTGATAATATCGTGGTGATCGAAACCAAGTGTGGTGAAGATCGGTATTCAGGTGAGTTTCGAATCGAAGCGACTGAGGTGATGAGTATTGACGATGCGCGGAATAGTTTAGCGACCGGATTGTCGCTTCGTATAAAAAGTAGTGATGCTGATGCACAGTCATTAGGTGAGGTTCACAAAATTCTTGATGGGCATACTGCTGGGAAAATACCAGTATTCATTGACTATGAAGCGAACGGAGATAGAGCAAGGCTTAGATTGCCCGAGACAAACAATGTATATTTGTCTGATAATTTAATAGATAATTTAGCCACAAGCTTAGGCGACGATCGTGTAAAATTGGAATATTCTAAAGATGGCGATTACCAGAAGAACTAGCGAGCGAGATTTGATGTATGAGTGAAAATCCTCAAGAAACTTACCAGGCAAATTTAAACTTTTTAGATTTTGAGCAGCCTATTGCCGAATTAGAAGCGAAGATTGAAGAGCTTAAGCTGATTGGACATGATTCGACGGTTAATATTAGCGAAGAGATTGACCGACTTAGTATGCGGTCAGACGAGCTGACTCGACGGATTTTTGCAAAACTTAGCTCTGCGCAAATCTCTAAATTAGCTCGGCATCCTATGAGGCCTTATACGTTAGATTACGTAGCGGCTCTTCTAGAAGAAGTTTACGAGTTGCATGGTGATCGTGTATTTTCGGATGATAAAGCTATTGTTTGCGGCATCGGACGATTTCAAGGGATTAGTGTTGCTTTTATCGGTCATCAAAAAGGTCGGGGCACAAAGGAAAATTTAGAGCGTAATTTTGGCATGCCGCGACCAGAGGGTTATCGGAAAGCTCTTCGTATTATGCGGTTGGCTGAAAGACACAAGATGCCTATTCTTACCTTTATTGATACTCCCGGTGCTTATCCTGGAATGGATGCCGAAGAACGAGGACAAAGTGAAGCAATCGCTACAAACCTACTGGAGATGTCGGCATTAAAAACTCCCATAATAGCCTCTGTGATAGGTGAGGGTGGTTCAGGAGGGGCTTTAGCAATTGGAGTTGCAGATAAGGTACTGATGCTACAGTTTGCTACTTACGCAGTGATATCTCCTGAGGGCTGTGCTTCGATACTGTGGAAAAGTGCGGAAAAGGCACCTGAGGCTGCCGAAGCCATGGGGATAACTGCTTCCACATTATTGGGCCTCAATTTAATTGACCGTATTGTGGACGAGCCGACCGGTGGGGCACATCGTAATATGACGGTGGCAGTTGATAACCTGCGCGCGGCCATTATTACAGAACTACAACCGTTGTTAGACATGAATATTGAACAACTAGTAAGAGAACGACGAGCAAAGCTTGCCGCGTACGGAAATTATAAAGAGAAGTAAGCACCTGTAAAGTTGCCAACAAATGTTCATGGGTATATAGCGTGGAATCCTTCGATCTATTTGACAAGTTTAGCTCAAGGATTATCGAGCTTAGTGAGAGATTTGGCGTCGATCATTTTGTTGTTGCTCTCAGCGGTGGTTTAGACTCAGTAGTACTTGCCGAGCTGGTCGGGAGGTATTTCGGTCCGGCGAGCGATAATTATTCAATCGTACACGTAGACCATGGCCTAAACGTATCGAGCAAGAGTTGGGCCAGGCATTGCGAAGTCATTGGTCAGTCGTTAGGGAAAGTTTGTGAAGTTATTGAGCTAGATCCGACTGAACCCAAGCCTGATGGGCTCGAGGCCTGGGCCCGTAATTCAAGATACGCGTCTCTTGAGAAATTTGTGGGTTTGGGTTGTTGTCTGTTGACTGCTCATCACAATGAAGATCAAGCCGAAACTATTTTAAAGCACGCACTGGAGGGGGCTGGCCCATACGGCTTAAAAGCAATGAGTCATGTCAGAAGGTTTTGTAAAGGTTATCTAGCCCGCCCACTACTCGAGATTTCTCGTGAAGAAATTATAGACTATGCAGAAAGTCAAAAGCTCGAATGGGTAGAAGATCCGAGTAATGCGGACGAAAAATTTCTGAGAAATAGGATCAGAAAAACTGTTCTACCAGCATTGAAGTCAGCTATTCCAAATGCGGTTAGTGGCCTTGTGAAAATGGCCGAGTTACAAGGCGAGCTCTTGCACGGGTTGAACGGTGTCATTGATTCACACCTAGCGCATTTCCCAATTCCTGATTATCAAGTAGATCTTGAGGTGCTATCGAGAGTTCCCGACAGTCTTTACCCGTACATAATCAAGAGGGTCATAGCTAAGCTTGGCATGGATAACCCTGGACAACGGCATATAAGCGAAATACTAAAGATTTGTAAGGCTAGTTATTTCGCAAGCCCTGTTGTTGCTTGGGCTGACAGCGAAGTTAGACTATTTCGCGGGCGTTTGTATTTTATGCGAAAGATACCACCGTATTCCCTCACCGATTTTAAGTTAACGAAAGTGCCTTCGAAATTAGAACTACCTGGTGGTCATTTTGAAACACAAATTACTATAGGGAAAGGTCTAAGCCAGGAAAAAGCGATTGGGAATAAGTCTAGAATTACTTTTAGAAAAGGAGGCGAAATTTGCCAATTACCCGGTCGGTCTCATCGTCACAAGTTAAAAAAACTTTTTCAAACTTGGAGCATTCCGCCTTGGGAGCGCAACTTTGTTCCTATTTTGGAGGTTAATCAAGACATAGTCGCTGTGGGAAGCCAATATATAAATCGTAATTATGCTGCAGGCAGGACAGAAAAGGGTTTTACAATTAAATGGGACTCGAATTTATACATTGGAACAAATGCGCAATAGAACTAACTCAACTTATTTCGCCGGCACTAATGGGTCGGGTAAATCATAAAAATTTATCGCAATTGATTCGTTCCGCGCTTGAGCCTGCCCAAGCTTCGTGCTGGTTTCATCCGCCTCAAGACTCGTAACCTCACCTAACTGACCTATTCCTTTTTTAACCTTGTTCTGGGCCTCAACTAGCTTTTTGTGCAGGTCTTTTTTGTAGGGCAGAGCATAAGATCTGGGAGTCGCAGTATTTTTACGAGCTCTTTGTGCGTCGATAGCCCACAGATATATCATTCCTTGGTCTCCCACGGTACCGTTAGGCTCATATATTATTGATGAGACTAATTTGAAATGATTGGGTAATATATCTCGCGCCACAGGCCACCCTAAAATTTTCGGCATTGTTAAATAAACACCAAAAAAGAACGAAGTGGTAAGGAGAATCAAACTAACTTTATATAACCCGGAAAGTCTAGATTTGACACATGTGATAAGCAGGAGTGCTCCAATAAGTACGTATCCCAAGATTAAAAGCCAGACCGCTGTATTTTCCACGTGTTACACTCCGTAAAATTAGAAAATTACTATACTTTTTGGAAGATGATTAATCCCTATGACGTCACCGTCACGATTAACGGTGAATCTAGTAACGGTACTCTCGTCGCCTTTTCTTTGTAATATAGTCTCCCCATAAAATGCAACGGTCAACTTTGGATTAACCTTTGAGACGGTTACATTAGCAGGAACAGGAGCTTGGTTCATCGTTTCATAATAGTGCACGTTCACCGTATATTCGCCTGGAACTATGCCGCGGATAGTTACAATTTCTTGATTAAGGGGATTATCTATTGTCTTCCCATCGAAATCTATCGTGTCGTTGATGTTCCCTCTGTCGTCTCTATCAAGGTGAACCAACCCTGCTTCTTTGTTGCGGAACCATATTATATTACCACTCGGGTCTTCAACCCAAATATCGAGATCATTTGGATCGTTATCAGGCCAGTTCAGCGAGATGATATACTCGGCTTTCGGGTTGATGATTGCCTTTTTCGAAATTGGATTCATAAACAAAACTGCGATTAAAAACAGGAACGTAAAGCCGAGTAGGGCATTGAATAGCAAATCTGTAAAAGGGTCGCTTGAGGCTCGTCGTTGGCTCCATCGGTTACTATAGTGCATGGATCACACCAAGCTCTCAGAGTCGGAAAAGTCTAGGCTCAGCTGTATGCTCCGCTCTATTAAGCGGTCGGATCCTCGTTCTACTAATAGGTATTGGATAGCCAGAATCATACTAGCTACGAGTCCCGTTAGTGTAGTATACAACGCAGTACCCATACCGTTACTCATGTTTTTGATAATGATCTGAAGACTTGCTACATCCATGTTGTCTGTTACGGATACTGATGCTAGCATCAGAATAAATCCAATTATCGTTCCAAGTAACCCAAGTTTAATAAGCACATCCACCATAAACCAACCCGTATCATGAGAATTCTTAGCTTTTGAAATTAGGATGTCGAGCGCCGTGTTAGAATTGGTTTGACTTAATCGATCGTTAAGGTCGAAAACGCTCGATAGCCTTAGATACGACAAGGATATTGAAGAATTAGGTACGTTAGAACTCTTAATCAGCAGTTTTCGCTCGCTGAAATCACTTGATGCGAATTTAGGATGATGTTTAATTTTTTCCAGTCCTATCAGACAATTAGTTTCACTCGAAATATAATGTACTCTGGCAAAGCAATGCAGCGTTCCGGCCAGGAATACAAAAGCTATGACGAATGATATTCTGCTTTGGTCACTGTGCAGGATAATCGTAATCAATCCATGATCCCAGCAAACAAAAACGCCAAAAGCAATAAGACCGAAAAGTATTAGCCAATACATAACTAGCTGCCACTTATAGCGAGCGAACATAGACCTTCCTTACATGATTCATGTTAAACGCAGTTAATTAACTCAAAATCAGTCTTTGATTACAACATGGATGCCAACAGAAAGAAAAGCGAGTAAATCTTCAACTTCATGATTGCGAAGCGCTATACAGCCTTGTGTCCAATCTAAACTGTTATGCATAGAAATTTTCGACTCTGATTCTTCGCCTATTCCATGAATACCAATTGCACCTCCAAGCCTTGTGTCTTGTGGTGGTGTTAGGTCGTTATCTAAAGCCTCGAGAATAGCATCATATTGAATTCTATTGATTAGCCTATCTCTGAATCCTCTGCGTGCGTCGTTTTCATTTGGGTAGTTGAGCCTTATAAAATAAAAAAAGTCGCTATTGGATTTGAAGCCAACAACTTTATACACTCCAATAGGAGTTTTTTGGTCTCCCAAGCGATATTTATCTCCCGGGCCGCCCCGGCCGGAAGCAATAGAATATGTCTTTATTATTGCTCCTGTCCCGCTGATTACCGATAGTTGCCTTTTAGATTTACTGATCAGGATATGATGGCTGATTTCTTCAGCACTAACAGTAAGTGAAAATAAGATTGGTGCGGTTACTATTACATTTAGAAAAGCCAGTATCAGTATTAGTATAGAAATATTTTGTTTAACCACGTTTTGTCTAGTCGTAAGTCTGGCTACCTCCCAGAATCTTTGAGGTGTTAATGTACAAAAAATTCTTAGGTTAGTAGTTTTCATTTTGCTATCATATTGGTATTCACATTAGTTGTAATAGGTACTATGTCCCACCTGGAAAAATATACTACTGTCGCATCGACTTTGCATTGGGTTGTGGTGATTTTAGTCTGCGTATTGTTTGGCTTGGGCTGGTTCATGACTGACCTGCCGCCTGGACCTGATCGGGGGTTCTATTTTGCGACTCATAAGTCAATAGGGATTACCTTGTTTGTTGTCATGGTTTTTAGATTAGCATGGCGCTTATTTAATCGTCCTCCTCCTTTGGAGTTGGATGTTGCGAACTGGAAAATATTGCTGGCTAAAAATGTGCATTATACTTTTTACATCCTTTTATTCGTGCAGCCTCTAACTGGATATTTTTCATCGAGCTTCAGCGGTTACGATACTAGTTTTTATGGATATCCATTGCCAACATGGGGCTGGAAGCACGAGAGTTTCAACACTTTTTTTTCTGCGGCTCATTCATTATGTTCAATGGCTATTTTGATTTGTGTGACGCTGCATTTGGCAGGAGTGATCTCCCACGTGTATCAAGAGGGAGTATCGTTTTTAGACCGGATGAAGCCATGGTAAAAATTCATGGCAATAAAAAAGGGACTTCGGAAGTCCCTTTTTTATGTGAATACTGTTAGCTCTATCGGTTGTTGATGTACATCGTTACCTCGAACCCAAAGCGAACATCTTGATAAGACGGTGTTTCCCAAATCATTCTAATTCCTCCACCTAATATTAAAAGATTTAACGATTCTCCCGAAGCGCCTCCAAGTATTTAAGCACCGAATCAGTGCCAGATCAAGACTTTAGACATATTTTGTGACGTTGAATTGAGGGAAAGGTAAACCATTTACAGTATTATATGTAAAATAAAAGAGTGTCGGCAGTTCATAGATGTCGCAAATTAGGTTCAATTAATTCAAGTCGTTGATTAAAAAGGAATAAAATTTTGGATAAAAATACGAAAACAGAGATAGAGGCAGCTACGTTTCGGTACTTGAGAGACTTTTTGCGCGAAAATACGGATGTACAGAATATTGATTTAATGAATCTTGCAGGCTTTTGTAGGAACTGTTTATCAAAATGGTACGTGGCCGAGGCCGCAGAAAGAGGTGAAGAAATAGATTATGAGTCGGCCAGAGAAGAAATATATGGTATGCCGTATAAGGACTGGAAGTCGCTACATCAGAAAGATGCGTCACCAGAGCAAATGAATACATTCAGCGAGAATGAGCGAAAAAAATAACGTTTATCACTATATAGGGATTAAATTTACGCCGCTGTATCCGGAATAAAAATGAATCTGATTTATCTTGTTGTAGGAACCGTTTTGTCTTTTTCATCTGTTGCTGTTGCCGATCGTATAGAAGATGAGATACACGTTATTGCCCAAATGCCACTGTCAGAAAGAAGCGCGTCAGCTTTAATTACTCATACCGTTACCGCGGCAGGCCTCGACAAATCAAAGTCTACCGATTTAACAGATTATCTGAATTTGAATACGCCTTCGGTCACTATCAATTCCGCTCAAAATAATCCGCTGCAACCTGACCTGCATTATAGGGGATTTAGTGCGTCGCCTTTACTTGGACTTTCACAGGGATTAGTTGTTTACCAAAATGGTGCCCGAGTAAACGAACCACTTGGTGACTCAGTAAACTGGGATTTAGTTTCAGATAGTGCGATCGATCAAGTTAGTTTGCTCGCAGGTGGTAATCCACTGTTTGGACTCAATGCTTTGGGTGGAGCTATCTCATTAGATATGAAAAATGGATTTACGCATCAAGGCAGAGAGGCAGAAATACAAGGCGGCTCTTGGGGCCGTATTAAAACCACTTTGCAGACTGGAGGCAATGATGGAGTTTGGGGTTATTACGCGAATGTATCTTTTTTCCGGGAAGATGGTTGGCGGGACTTGTCCGACAGCGATGCATTAAACCTTTACGCAAGCGCCAATTACAGAGGGGCAACCTTTGAGGGTGACTTAGGCGTATTTTATGCAGACACAGATTTGATTGGTAATGGCTCATCGCCCAAAGGACTCTTGGAGAGGTCTCGTAAGGCAATTTTCACTGCACCTGATATCACCGAAAATGAGATGAAAATGTTTACGCTTGAGTCTAAAAAATACTTTGGCGATATTTTCACAATCACAAGCAACATGTTTTATCGAGATGTATCGACTGATAGTTTTAATGGAGATGGCTCCGACTACAATGTTTGTGAATTAGGCGGCGGTGAAAAACTTATCGATGGCTTTGACGAGGACAAATTGGAGTTGATTGGTTTGGACGATGATGACGTATGTGAAGATAATGTTCTAGGGGCGTCTTCTGTTTCTCAACTCGAAGACAGTTTGAACGCGTATTTTAGCGATGTCGAGTCGTACTTTAACTTAGAAGATTTAACCAATAAGGTATACGGCGGTAAAGCGTTTAGCAGCGAAGCGATAAACAATATTTCTTCGCGGAACCAAAAAAGTTATGGCTTAGACTTACAAAGCCTCTATACCCACAAAGTTTTCCAATACGATAGTGTCTTGTTTACGGGTTTTGGCTATCATCGAGGTACTTCAAAATTTGATTCAAAGACAGAGCTTGCGACGCTAGATCCGATCAGCAGAAGTACGCGAGGACGAGGACTAGGTACTTTTCTCACGGATGAGGAAACAAAAGTGTCTACTTCCTCAACAACATGGAGTGCGTACTTTCTGCAGACGGTTGACTATGAGGATCTATTATCAGTCAGTTTTGGCGGAAGATATAATCGTACAAGAGTTGTGTTGAAAGACCGAACTAATGTCCATCCAGAAATAGAAGGGCGTCATTTATTTCAACGATTTAATCCGACGATATCTGGAGTTGTTCGAGTTAATCCGAGTATCGACTTGTATGCTAGTTATAGTGAATCATCGCGCGCGCCAACTCCAATCGAGTTAGCTTGTAATGATGATGTGTTCGAAATTGCTCGCGCAGCTGCTTCGCTGAGAGGAGACGATCCAGATGATATTGACTTCGAGTGCCGACTTCCCAACGCATTTCTTGCAGATCCACCTCTAGAACAAGTGGTTGCGGAATCGATTGAGGTAGGTACTCGTGGTTCCTTTAATCTCTTCAACTATCAGCTGAGTTTTTTTCGTACCAATAGTAAAAACGACATTATTTTTCAAACCACGGGCCGGGGAAAGGGGTTATTTAGTAATGTTGACAATACAAGACGGCAAGGTGTCGAAAGTTCAATTACTGGGAAGTTTCAGCGTCTATCTTGGGTTGCATCCTATAGCTATATCAGGGCTACATTCGAGGATAATTTCATTGTTTTAAGCCCTAACCATCCTCATTCTAACAGCAAGGGTAATATCTCTGTGTCACGAGGCGATACAATTCCGGGAATTCCAGAACATCAATTTAAATTCGTATCCGAAATGGCGATAACTGAAAAAATGACGACTGGATTGGAGTTTTCTATTTTTTCTGATCAGGTTCTACGGGGAGACGAGTCAAATCAGTTATCGAAGCTTGGAGGTTACTCTGTAACTAACTTTCGCTTGTCGTATGAAGCTTCTCCGAAGGTCGACTTTTTCGTTCGTGTTTCAAATATTTTTGACAGGGATTACGAAAATTTTGGCTTGATAGGTGAGGATCCTGACGAAGTAATATCTACATTAGAGAATGATAGCGCTATTTTCCTGGGCTCCGGTGCTCCCCGGGCAGTTTGGGCAGGTGTTAAGCTTGCATTTTAGTATCTATTTAGTCGTGGACAGCTACTCCCCACGGGAATTTTCCTACGGGTACAATGGCCGATACTTCCTCGGCCGCGGTATCGATGACTGATACTTGGTGATCCACTCCGTCAGTGGTATACAGATTTGCGCCATCTTTTGACAATGCTAAGCCCCAGACTCTTTTCCCAACGGGTATTGAATTAAGTATTTTTAGTTCTTTTTCATCAAGCACAAATATTTTGTTACTGCGGCCACCGGCGACATAAAGCTTTTGTCCATCTTTACTCACCAAAATGTCTTTGGGCTTAGCTCGCGCGTCACCGAGTGACACTTTTTGCTGGATCTCTCCCGAGTTAACATTGATTTTGATTATCTCACCACTAATTTCAGATGTGACGTAGACAGTTTCACTATCTGAACTAAAGGCGGCTGAGCGAGGTCTCGCTCCAACGACAACATTATGCAAAATGTCGTGCGACGGTATTCCGATAATGTGCAAGAGGTTCGTTGATTCACTAGTGACAGCTACCTTAGTTCCGTCTGGAGAGATTGCTACCCCTTCCGGCTCGAGGCCAACTTCAATTGTGTCGATCAGTTCACCATTCGATGGGTTGTAAACCGAAGCAATGGCATCTTCTTCGTTAGAAATATAGATATTGCCATTTGGGTGAACTGCAAAAGCCTCAGGATCGTCACCACAAGAAAACGTACGTATGACTTCAAGTTTCACGGGATCAACCACAGCAATCAGGTTATCTATACTGACAGCCACGTAGACTTCAGTCCCGTCAGGAGAAATACCCACACCCCGTGGTCGTTTACCGACAGGAATCGTTGAGATAACTTGATTAGTATTACTGTCGAAAACACTCACGCTATCGCCACGCTCGTTTGATACGAAAACACGTCCAGTATCAGCGAAGACTGTGTGACACAAAAAAATTAGTGTCAAAAGTTGTAGCTGCTTAGATATTGTAGTGATAATTTGCATCGGTTGTCCTCACTTTAGTTTTTTGCCTAGGTGTGTCTTGCAGTATGAATTGGTATCTCGGAGCGCATTGATTTTTTCAATACTTATTTCACTTACAATATTCTCATTATCAATTATAAGCATAGGTTGTAGAAGCTCTAGTTCAGAATTGAAGTTTAGGTCTACGCCTTTCTGTCCGTCGAACGCTAAGGTACTTGTTTCCTGTGGGTTTAAGAGCAGGGCGCTAGGGTTTGCACTTTTAGCGGCGACGTCAGAAAATAATTTCACTGCTGCCCATGAGGACCACGACTCGTCGCTCATAGATTTGTCTGTAGTTTTTTTGAAGCGTTTATTTAATTGAGCGGCCGCATACTTCTTAAAGGTGTAGTGCCACAGCCGTGCGTGACCATTTCTATTTGGATGTTCCGCTCGCCATAAAGTAGTTACTTTTTTCATAACTTGAGAGCTAGGTCTTGTGTAAAGAATATTTTTCGCACACGGTCGTGATTGAACGCTAGAGCTGGGGATGACAGAGAATATGGGTATGCTTGGATATTTAGTGGCTAATTCGATGTTACGTCGAGCTGACCTGGCGGAGACGATTATTGTGGAACTTTTGTCTTGAATACCCGCAAGTTGGTTGAAATCGATAATTATATATTTTAGGTTGAGGAATTTTCCTTGAGTGTTGGCCTCTTTGATTCCTTGTACGAGACCCAGCCACGCATCAGTTTCTTTAGAACCGTCAAAAATAATGTTTAAATCCTTTGCTAACGCGCCGCCCGTTAATAGGAAGATTAGACAAATAACTGTGAAACTTCTCAGCATTTTTTAAACCAATTTTCTTTGAAATTATACATCATCAAGCTACCTCGCGTGCTTACCGAAGTTGACTGGTACTATAACAGTTTACAGGATTGTTAAATGAGAATGAAAATCATTTATAAAATAACAACTTACGGTGGCCTTTTGGTAAAATTATAGGTACGCTATGACTCAATATTCAACTAGGTTACTGGGAGAACACTAGTGCTTAAATCGCTACAGCTTGAACCAGAAAAATGTACCGGATGCCTGCAATGTGAGATGGCTTGTTCGTATGAGAACGAAGGGGTCTTCAATCCCGCTAAATCGCGTATTAAGGTCTTTAATTTTCACGACGAAGGACGTTTCGCGCCTTACACTTGTACGCAATGTACGGAAGCTTGGTGCTTGCATGCGTGCCCAGTAGAGGCAATTGTCGTAAACGAGTCTACTGGTGCAAAAGAAGTTATTGAAGATGTTTGTGTCGGCTGTAAGGTGTGTACGATCGCGTGCCCATTTGGTACGGTTAATTACAATACTGACTCAGGAAAGGTTATGAAATGTGACCTGTGTGGAGGTGATCCCGCTTGCGCTGACGCCTGCCCGACCGCTGCTATAACATACGTTGACTCTAGTTACACAGGGTTAGATCGTATGAAGTCGCATGCAGCACAAACAGTACCAAAAACTTAATAAGTTCATGTTGGGAGGATTTTAGAGATGGCGTGGCAAAAAAGAATTCTGAGAGTAAATCTTAACGATCAAAGTTGTACTGAAGAGCCCTTAAACATGGAATGGGCTCAAAAATTCCTTGGGCAAAGAGGACTTGCGACAAAATATTTGTCTGAAGAAATTGATCCAAAAGTAGATGCCTTGTCTCCTGGAAATAAGCTTATTATGGCGACCGGACCACTAACCGGGACTATGGCTTCCACGGGTGGCAGATATTCAGTTATTACGAAGAGCCCTCTTACTGGGGCGATAGCCTGCTCTAACTCCGGTGGTTTTATTGGTGCCGAGTTGAAGCAAGCTGGCTGGGATATGATTATCTTCGAAGGCAAGTCTGATAAACCGGTCTATCTATACCTGGAGGATGACGTCGCATCCCTATGTGATGCAGCTGAGCTATGGGGGAAATCGGTATGGGCTACCGACGAGCTGTTGCATGCTAAATATCAAGATCCGCTGATTCGTATAGCTTGTGTGGGACGTTCGGCCGAAGAGGGATGCTTGTATGCGTCGATAGTCAATGATCGGCATCGTGCTGCGGGAAGGTCAGGTGTTGGGACCGTCATGGCATCCAAGAACCTAAAAGCTGTAGTTGTGCGTGGAACTAAAGGTGTAGGTAACGTGAGGGATCCGAAGGCCTTTTTTAAAGCTACTAGCGAGGGCAAAAAGACACTTGCAGATAATGCAGTCACGGGAGAAGGACTTCCTGCTATGGGTACTCAGGTTCTCATGAATGTTATAAATGAAGTGGGAGCAATGCCTACCAGAAATATGAGGGAAGTGCAGTTTGAAGGTGCTGCAAAAATTTCAGCAGAGGCGATGGCTGAACCGCGCGAGAGCGATGGCAAACCTAACTTAGTCACAAATGCAGCGTGCTTTGGCTGCACGATTGCTTGTGGTCGTATTTCGACAATCGATCCCCAACATTACAGTATTGAAAATAAACCTGAGTATATTGGTGCTTCAGGCGGGTTAGAGTATGAGTCGGCTTGGGCCCTAGGGTCTAATGTGGGAGTAGATGATCTAGATGCTCTTACATACGCCAACTTTCTCTGTAATGAAGATGGAATGGACCCTATTTCTTTTGGTGCGACAGTGTCCGCTGCAATGGAACTTTTTGGTATGGGAGCTATTACTTTGGAACATACCGGGGGAGTGGACATGTCATTTGGATCAGCGGAGGCCCTCACTATTTCTGCAGAATTAGTCGCTAAAGGAGAAGGGTTTGGTCGAGATTTAGCGATGGGTTCGAAAAAATTATGTGAAAAATATGGGCACCCAGAAATTTCGATGACTGTTAAAGGTCAAGAATTTCCCGCTTACGATCCTAGGTCAATTCAAGGTATGGGGTTGGGATACGCTACATCTAATCGCGGCGCCTGCCACTTGAGAGGCTACACTGTGTCGTCCGAAATCATGGGCGTTCCGGTTAAGACTGATCCGCTGGTGACAGAGGGTAAACCTGAATTAGTTAAATCCTTCCAAGACGCCACTGCGGCCGTTGACTCAACTGGTCTATGTACGTTCACAACCTTCGCTTGGACCCTAGAGGACATTGCCCCGCAAGTAGATGCTGCGTGCGAGGGAGGATGGACCGCCGAGTCAATGCTTGAAGCTGGTGAGCGTATTTGGAATTTGGAACGTCAATTTAATTTAGACGCAGGTTTGACCAGGAAAGATGATACTTTACCCGCTCGGTTATTAAAGGATGCAGCTAAAACTGGCCCAGCTAAAGGTTCGGTAAATCGACTTGACGAAATGCTGCCCCAATATTATTCCTTGCGGGGGTGGGACGCCGAAGGTGTGCCAAACGATGAGACGATGAAAAGACTAGGGTTGTAATTACTGCTTTAAGCTTATTAAAAGAAGGAGTTTGCGAAGTATGCGGCATGTAATTATTGGCACTGGACCTGCGGGTGTAACTGCGGCTGAGACGCTTAAAAAGTTAGACCCTGGAGCATTGGTAACTATGGTGGGTGATGAGCCAGAGCCTCCTTATTCACGTATGGCTATACCGTATCTATTAATCGACCAAATTGGTGAGTCCGGTACTTATCTTAGAAAGAATAACGCGCACTTTAAGGAGTTTGGGATAAGCCACGTTGAAGGTGTAGTGGAATCTATTGATCAAGCAAAAAATCAAGTACATCTCGGTGGAGGGACTGAGATAGGTTATGACCGATTATTAGTAGCTACTGGATCTACCCCAGTTTCTCCTCCAATCGATGGAATTGATCATCCTCTTGTCAGTAGCTGCTGGACCTTAGAGGATGCGCGTCGTATCGCCGCGGTCGCTAAGCCTGGAGCAAACGTTGTTCTGATGGGGGCCGGATTTATTGGCTGTATCATACTTGAAGCCTTAGCTAAAAGTGGGGCAAATTTGACAGTGATCGAAATGGAGGATCGTATGGTTCCTCGTATGATGAATGACATCGCTGGGAATATGATTAAAGACTGGTGCGAGGAACGCGGTGTAAGCGTCAATACGTCAACTAGAGTTGAATCGATAGCGGAAGAAGGAGATGGTTTAAGTGTTACCTTAAGTAACGGTAAAAGTATACCGGCTGACCTTGTGGTTTCAGCGACCGGTGTAAGGCCTAATATTGGCTTCCTCGATGGCGCCGATATAAAAACCGATCTGGGGATACTAGTGAATCGGCAAATGCAAACTAGTGATCCCCACATTTTCGCTGCGGGTGACGTTGCACAAGGTAAAGATTTTTCCAGCGAAGAGTTTTCGGTTCAGGCAATACAACCGACTGCTGTAGAGCATGGTCAGTTGGCTGCTAAAAATATGTTTGGGCTAAAAAATGCTAGCCATCAAGGTTCGGTAAATATGAACGTTTTGGATACCCTTGGCCTTATTTCCAGTTCTTTTGGACTATGGATGGGTGTTGAAAACGGAGAGTCGTGTGAGTTGCTAAATAAAGAACGGTTCCGATATATCAATTTACAGTTTTGCGAAGATGTATTGATTGGTGCTACAAGCTTAGGGCTAACCGAACACGTAGGAGTCTTGCGTGGGTTGATTCAAACTAAAACTAAGTTAGGTGTTTGGAAGGATCGACTAATAGAAGATCCTACTAAAATCATGGAAGCCTATTTGGGTTCTACTCACGCGATAGGGCATAATGCCAAAATTATGAAATAATTGTTGGTGCCTAAGCAATGAGCAGCATTACTATAGCGTTAAAACTATATGCTTCCTTAACAGAGTTTTTTCCTGAAAGAGTCAAAAATAACAAGATCGAAATAAAACTCCCACAAGGTACTAGTGTGGCTGAAGTATTGTCTAATTTTCGAATTCCTTCTGAAAGAGCTCATTTAGTTTTAATCAACGGAGTTTATATTCCTCCCGAAGAGAGGCAGGGAAAGTGTTTGCTTGAAAAAGACGTTCTCGCGGTCTGGCCACCCGTTGCCGGTGGTTAACGGTCTGTAGTGACCGCACACGGATAAGAATCTTACTTGCTCATGTTTTGAAAGAGCTATGACCGCTATAACAATTCACTCAGAAGGATTAGGCATAAGTCACGGAGATTTCTTTAGGATTATTCCCAGACTGTTTCCCGAGGCAACCCTGAGGGTTCGGGATGATGGTGCGGGAATAGAATGGTCCGACGGTAGGAAGGTGGGGATAGTGTTGGGCGTTGAGAAAGTTCGAAATTTAGGATTACTGAGATTTCCGATGACTGATGTTCATTTTAGCTTTCGCGAATGTCATCAAGACTTTATCGATGAATTTATGGTTGTATTTGATCGCAGTTTCCAAAAAGGCGGTGGTTAGAAGTTGGTACTTATCGATGACAAATGTTGCTAGTAAACGTGAGCTATTCCCTTCTATTGAGCCAACAGACTCTTTGCATCTCAAAGTCTCTTTTGGGCATGAGATCTATGTTGAACGATGTGGAAACTCTAATGGACTCCCTATAATTTTTTTGCATGGGGGCCCCGGAGGTGGGTGCAAGTCTGACCATCGTCGTTACTTTGATCCAGGTATTTATAATATTATCTTGTTGGATCAGAGAGGCTCGGGCCGATCGCGTCCGTATGGGGGAGTGGAAGGCAACACTACGCAGTTGCTGATTGAAGATCTGGAAACTGTGCGTTGCTATTTTGGCTTGGAAAAATGGTCTCTTTTCGCAGGGTCTTGGGGAGTTGCTTTAGCGTTGGCATATGGGCAAATGCATCCCTCCCGTATATCCGGTATGGTGCTGCGCGGAATCTTCCTAGGCCGAGATGATAACGTCGACTGGTTTTTTGAAAACGGTGCTAACCGATTTCTCCCTACCGAATGGTCGGATTTTTTAAGAGAAATGGACTTTAGTACGGCTAAGCCAATAAAAGATCAGCTGTACGATAAAATATTTAGTAAAAACATTAAGATAGTGCAGAAAACAGCAAAAGCTTGGGAAAAATGGTCCGGAGCTGTTGTGATGTTCTCACTGAGGTCTACCGCTGTTGAGATAGGTGATGTTGCCAGCGAATCCGCTATCGCGAAGGCCCGGATCGAGTTTCATTATGCAAAAAACCGATATTTTTTTGCTCCGAATGAGCTCCTATTAAATGCAAACCGTATACCAGATATTCCGATTTATATCGTTCACGGGTCAAGAGATTTAACTTGTTTGCCCGAGAACGCCTGGGATCTTCATCAATCCTTGTCCTCGTCAAACATAGAGTTTTTGCATAATGCCGGTCACCTCGGGAGCGAAGAGGATATGATTGATGCACTTGTCAGAGCAACTGATTCACTCTCAAATGATTTAAAGTAGTCTAATGACGATGTTGAGCGGTAATAATTCAAGGATTCGGGAAAATCCAGATCTGGTCCAAGACGCGTGTATCATGGGCGTGCTAAATGTCACCGAAGATAGCTTTTCCGATGGCGGTGATTTCATGACGTTAGAAGCATCCATCGACAGAGTCAAACAGATTTATCGAGAAGGCGCTAAGATTCTGGATATTGGAGCAGAATCGAGTAGGCCTGGTTCGCTACCCGTATCTTTCGATGTCCAAATGCGGAGAATCTCGCCTATATTCTCAGAAATCAATAAACTAAATCTAAGGGGACTTAGTATTAGTATCGACACCACCCATTCTAAAGTTGCTAGCTTGGCTCTACGGGAAGGGGCAACTATAGTAAATGATATTACCGCTGGCCGAAGCGATCCTGACATGCTTCCGATGATCGCGGATACCGGAGCATCGATAATTCTAATGCATATGCAGGGAGATCCGATAGATATGCAAGAAGCTCCATACTATGATGATGTTGTTCGTGAGGTGACGGAATTTTTGAGTGGGCGTATTGAAGAGGCGCTGGCTCTTGGTATATCTGAGCGGAAGATTGCAATTGATCCTGGTATTGGTTTCGGTAAAACATTACGCCATAATTTAGAGTTGCTTGATAGCTTAGCGGATATCGCGTCGTTAGGCCCGCCAGTTGTTATCGGCGCTAGTCGGAAGAGATTTCTCGGTACTATTTGCGAAACGTCACCACCATCCAATTTAGTAGGGGCGACATGCGCAACTACTATTCTGGGACTGAACGCGGGAGCTAAAATATTCAGAGTCCACGATGTAGCACAAAACTATCAGGCGTTGAGAGTTTGGCAATCGCTCCGTCAAAATTAGTCGAGGCTCGGCGTACTTGTGTTTCCCGAAAAGCATTACACATTTGCGGGTAGCTAAGTGATTTTAATTAATCACTGTTATCTGAGAGTGATTTGGAATTACTCATATTTCTGAAAACAATAGGCGCTCCCTGTAGTTGATGGACGTCTTGTAATCCCGCCACTTTATCGGATAACTTTTGGTGGTGTGGCGATTTCGAACATACCGGATCGGCATTAGTTGCATCTCCAGTTAGTTTGAAAGCTTGGCAACGACAACCGCCAAAATCCTTCTCTTTTTCGGGGCACGTACGACAAGGATCCTTCATCCATCCAAAGCCACGAAATTTGTTAAACGCATCTGAATCGTTCCATATGTAGTTGATACTGCGGTCCTTCACATTAGGGAACTCTATATCTGGAATACTAGCCGCCGCGTGACAAGGAAGCGCACGCCCATCCGGCGCGATTGTCAAAAATACTGAGCCCCATCCATTCATACAGGCCTTTGGTCTTGTTTCATAATAATCAGGCACGATATACAGAATTTTCATCTTATTTCTATACTGATCTTGATACGCATGTGCGATGCTCTCTGCTCGTTCAAGCTGCTCTCTACTGGGTAAGAGGGAGTTGACGTTCAAGGCAGACCAGCCATAGTACTGAGTACTGGCGAGCTCTACGTAGTCGGCTTTAAGTTCTACTGTCATCTTTAAAATATCTTCAATATGATCAATATTTTGCCGATGAATAACTATATTGAGAACCATTGGATAGTTATTTGCTTTGACCGCGCGAGCCATATCAAGTTTGTGCTGGAAACTCGAAGTTCCTCCAAGGAAATCATTGAGCTCTTTATCGCTTGCCTGAAAGCTTATCTGTATATGGTCTAGACCAGCTTCCTTCAGAGCAACTACCCGTTCTTCGTCCATTCCAACACCGGACGTGATCAAATTACTGTAGTAACCCAGATCTGCGCCTTCCTTGACTATAAGCTCAAGATCTTTGCGCACAAGTGGCTCACCACCAGATAGGCCTAATTGCATTGCGCCTAATTTTCTTGCCTCTCGGAGCACTTTTAACCAATCATCTGTGCTCAACTCGTTTTTATAACTGGCTATTTCTAATGGGTTTGAGCAGTAAGGACATTGCAATGGGCACCGATAAGTTAGCTCTGCTAGCAGCCACAATGGCATACCTGACAAATTAGCGGTTGAGCCAACCATTCTCAGTAGCCTGATTGATAAAGGTAATGACGTCAGAGGTTAAGTCAACATCAGGGAAAGCAGATTGCAAATCGCGTATTATATCCTGTACCGACGATTTTCCGTTTATTCTTTTTAGTATCTCGCCTGCACTTTGGCTCAGCTTTACCATTCCTTCAGGGTAAAGTAGTACAAAACTGTTTTGGGCCTCCTCCCATTGTAGGCGAAAAAATGAGTTGATTTCAGGTATTCTGTCCTCGCTCATGATACGGACTCGTTAAGACTACAGTTGTAGTAGGGAGGCATTTCCTCGACGTATGCTAACCACATAGAGTCTAGCATTGACCATAGTATGTCTAATTTAAACTGTAGGATATTTAAGGCGTATTCCTGCTCGTGGCGTCGTGTAAAATGTTCTAAGGTAACTCTTAGCCCGTGTTCAACGTCTCTACGTGCTTCAGTCAAACGTCCCTTAAAGTAGTTATAACCTTGAGAGTCGATCCAGGGATAATGAAGCGGCCAATTATCAAGTCGCTTTTGGTGAATTGTTGGAGCAAACAGTTCTGTTAAGGAGGAGCAGGCGGCCTCTTGCCATGTTGCAGAGCTCGCAAAAGTAACATACGCATCCACGGCGAAACGGACTCCTGGAAGCAAGTGAGTATTGTGAAGTAAGTCTTCGCG
>CACEAA010000021.1 GCA_902557415.1 uncultured Pseudomonadota bacterium
AACTTTCTATCCATAATGACTAGTGACTCCTAGACCGATGACGAGAAGCACTAATAACTCCAGTATTCACCCCAGCAAAATTTAGCCCGCCAAATAGTCTCGCATGCTCGATCTTCACGCAGCGATCGACAATCACTTTCATACCGGAGGATGCCGCAATAGAAGCCACCTGTAGATTCATTATTCCTAACTGCTGCCATAAGCATTTAGCGCCTATATGTAGCGAGTCGTCCAATATGCCGGGCATCTCTGACTCTCTTCTAAAACAATCCACTATATCCACATTATCAGGGACCTCTCTTAAATTTGCGTAGCACTTTTCTCCAAGAATCTCTGAATATCGAGGGTTAACCGGAATTATCTTGTAACCATGGTTTTGCATATATTTCGCCGCAAAGTTGCTCGGTCTTTGCCAATTATCAGATAATCCCACAACCGCTATTGTCTGTGACTCCCGTAGTATAATTTTTACTTGCTCTATCGTACCCTTAGCCTCATCGACGTTCATTCAAAAATTCCTTGGATATTTCTTTGATAGAACAGCAACCAAGTAGTCCCATGCATCGCTCAACTTCAGTACGCAATATAGTTAGTGCTTTAGCTACTCCTGTCTCACCAGATACACCAAGTCCAAACAGATAGGGTCGACCAATCATGCACGCTGTTGCTCCTAGTGCCAGAGCTTTGATAACGTCGGTACCTCTCCTCACACCACCATCCAAAATAATTTCTAATCTACTTCCCACTGCCTCCGCCACGTCCGGTAAAATGCTGATGGGTGACGCAGCAAAATCAAGCTGACGCCCTCCATGATTCGATAAAATAACTGCGCTAGCACCTATATCAGCTGCTTTTACTGCATCTTCCACACTGCATACACCTTTTATAGCAAAAGGACCATCCCATTCTTTACCAATAGCCTCAGCAGTAGACCAATCTACGGTCATATCAAACTGCTTGTTTAAATACTCCACGAGAGACGTGGCGCCCTGCTCACCAACAGGCGCCTTATGTTTAACATTCGCCAACTGAAATACGTCTGATAACAAATATTTCAAGGACCAAAGAGGCCGCAATAAAAAACTGAGCCAGCTCGCGATGGTGAGTTTGGGTGGCATAGCCATCCCTGTTCGAAGATCGCGCTCTCTGTTCCCTGCAACGGGAACGTCGACAGTCAAAACTAAACCCGTATACCCGGCTTCCCTACTGCGCCTTAACAATTCACTGACCAAGTTTCGATCTCGAAATACATAAAGCTGGAACCATTTTGGACCCGCGCAAACTTCTGCCACTTCTTCAATAGAATAGGTACTGACTGTTGATAAAGAGTAAATAGTACCTGCTGCCGCTGCCGCTTTAGAAACAGCTAACTCCCCATCGTTGTGAAACAAACGCGACATTCCTGTGGGAGCGCATACAATTGGAAAATCAATTGTTGAGCCCATCACAGTCGTGGAAGTATCAATACTGCTTACGTCTATTAAATATCGCGGCAGAAAATCATACCTACCAAAATCTTTCTCATTTCGATCCATGGTTACTTCATCGTCTGAAGCTCCATCCAAATAATGAAACATAGGCAATGGAACGCGTAATTTAGCGAACCAGCGCAGATCAGATATATTATGGCATCGGGTGAGGCACCAATTCCCAAATGCTCTGTCGATGATTTCCAACCATTTAACTAACATAGTCTCTCGCTACCTATAGAACTTTTAATTTTCACATTAACAGAAAAGCAAAAAGAATGAGACTTCGAAGATCTGAAAATTAAAAACTACCGACGCGCAAGTCCACTATGGTTTCTGAACCTTGGACGATGGCAATTCTCAGCCCACTAGTCTCAGGCAACACTTGAGTCGCGTAGAATCGGGCCGCATCTATTTTTGCAGTGTAAAAAACTGTATCTGTGGTTCCGTCATTCAGTTTTGCAACACTCAGTACCGCGCTTCGCGCCAGCAACCAGCCTCCACAGGTGATGCCGACAAGATGCAGGTAACTCGATGCAGCAGCAGCCGCAAGCCTCGGATCGCTAGCGTTCGCCAGCAGCCAGTCTACGACATACTCCAGATCCTCTACAGACTGAGCGAATGAGTCACGAATAATTTCAAGAGTCTTATTATCACCGTTCATCACGTTGAGTGTCTCTTTCATATCAGCTATCAACTCACGAATAGCTTTCCCACCGTCTCTTAAGGTTTTCCGTCCCACCAGATCAGCTGCTTGTATGCCAGTGGTGCCCTCATAAATAGTGGTAATTCTAGAATCTCTCAGATATTGGGCTGCGCCAGTTTCCTCTACGAACCCCATACCACCATGAATTTGGACTCCCACGGATGTTAGTTTTTGACCAATTTCGGTACTCCAGCCTTTCACGATCGGAGTCAGCAAGTCACCTCGACGTTCCGCTAGTGCCCTGACGTCTTTGTCGCCATGTCGTTCCGCTAGATCATACTCAAATGCGCACAGATAATTGACGGCGCGCATCGCCTCCACTTGCGATTTCATGAGCATAAGCATTCTTTTCACATCAGGATGACCAATGATAGTATTTGTATTCTCTTGGTCACCGGTCACGTTGCCTTGCACGCGAGTTTGTGCGTATTTGTGTGCCAATTGATATGACGCCTCTGCGATAGCCATGCCTTCACGCCCCACCGCGTGCCGTGCGGCATTCATCATAGTAAACATGTACATGAGTCCTTTATTCTCTTCCCCGACCAGGTAGCCGACTGCGCCTCCTTGGTCGCCGTAGGACATTACTGCTGTAGGACTAGCATGAATACCAAGCTTATGTTCAAGTGAAATACACCGTAGGTCATTTCTATCTCCCAACGAACCATCTGAGTTCACGAGATACTTTGGCACTACAAAAAGCGAAATTCCTTTGGTCCCAGCCGGGGCGTCAGGTGTCCGCGCCAGGACTAAGTGAATAATATTTTCAGTCAAATCATGCTCGCCATAGGTTATATAAATTTTCTGACCTTGAATAAGATAATGTCCACCTGACGGCGTAGCCTTTGTTCTGACGGTACTCAGATCCGAACCGGCCTGTGGTTCTGTTAGGTTCATCGTTCCCGACCATTCGCCTGAGACTAATTTTTCCAAATATAATGACTTCAGCAAGGCATCACCGTGTTGTTCGACAGCCTCAATAGCACCATTAGTCAAAAGTGGACACAAAGAGAAGGACATATTCGACGAATCCCACATTTCCGCAACAGCAGTTGCAATGACTTTGGGGAATCCCTGCCCACCATATTCCGGATTCATTGACAGACTACACCAACCTGAATCTCTGAAGGCATCATATGCATCCTTCCAGCCGGTAGGCGTAGTTACAACAGAGCCATCTAGTTGGCTTCCTTCGATATCGCCGACTCGATTTAGGGGCGCGAGCACATCCGAGGCAAGCTTACCGGCCTGTTCTAGAACAGCATCACTTAATTCCTGATTAATTTCTTCTGCACCTTCTAGTTGTCCTATGCGCTCAAATCCAATCAGTTCATTTAAAACAAACCGCATATCTCTGAGTGGGGCATTGTAATCCAGCATGTAAAATCTCCAGAAAGGCTTTTTCGGTATACGCGTCTTATACCTTTCTGTACCACAGAACGGCAAAAACGGGGTTAGAAGTATAATTTAGCCCGACCAAAAAAACTACTTGCAGGAATGCGATGCAAGTGCGGACTTATAGAAAGCTAGATATTACGTCAGCCTGACGTGTGGGCATGCCACACGTCAATCTCTGGTAATTCGCCAAGGCCCAAAGAGGGAAATAGGCACGATACCCATGATAACGAAGATAAAATACCCGAGGGAATCCAGTGCCAGTATACATTTCTTCATCCCACCCGCCATCATTATTCTGTTGCGTAATCAGGTAATCGATACCGCGTTTCACAAATAGAGAATCTATTGGGCCCGCCGCCATCAACCCAAGGAGAGCCCATGCTGTCTGTGAAGGAGTACTTACGCCGATACCAGCCATTCTCTCATCATCGTAACTATTACACGACTCCCCCCATCCCCCATCTTCATTCTGCGCGCCTTCAAGCCATCGCAATGCCTTTTGCACGTAAGCTTTTTCTCGCTCCTCTCCAATACCACCAATGGCCGCTAATACACTCCAAGTCCCATACACGTAATTTACGCCCCACCGACCGTACCAAGAACCGTTTGATTCTTGATTGCGTTTTAAAAACTCTAAACCATCACGAATCGGCGGAAAGTTCTTGTCATGTCCCAACATCGCAAGCATTTCTATACAACGTGCCGTAAGATCAGCAGTACTCGGATCAACCAAAGCACCGTGATCGGCAAAAGGGATCTTATTTAAATACTCTGCGTTATTGTCCACATCAAACGCAGCCCAACCTCCATCAGGGTTTTGCATGCCCAATATCCAATTTACTGCTTGATCAATAAGTTTTCGTGTCTTCTGATCGTCTTCATGAGCACCAGCCCGGAGAAGCGCCATAAGCACCATACTAGTATCGTCAACATCAGGATATTTAGTGTTTTCGTATTGGAATGCCCAGCCACCACCCGTCAATCTAGGGACTTTTTCGCTCCAGTCCCCCTTCTCAAACACTTGATGTTGAAACAACCATTGAACCGCTGCTTTAATCCTGGGATCTTCTAAAGGAAGTTCAGTTTCGGTCACAGCATTCAAGGCTAAGCAAGTGTCCCAGACAGGCGAGAGGCACGGCTGACAGTATGCCTCCACATCAGACTCAATTACTAGTTCATCAATTGCCTTAACCGTTCTAACTAAATCAGGATCATTATCCTCCGCACCTCTGAGTTTAAACGCAATCACTGCATTAACCATCGCAGGAAAGATACCGCCGATGCCACCATCACCAGCGCAGTGCTCTCTCGTCCATCTCTCAGCTTTTACTAAAGCGCGTTCGCGCAGAAATGTTGGCACTAGATTGTTCACAAATTTCAAACCGCGATCCAAAAGCACAAATCCAGCACTTACTGGTTGGCGCCAATTAATTTTGTCGAGTGCGGTGAGAGAGCTCGGAGATTGCATGAAAAGTTCGGAGACGCTCTGCTCAGAAATAGTTTGATATACAGGACGCTTGGCGAAAATAACCAAAAGTGGAACTATAACGCATCGGGACCAATACGACACTTTACTCAAATGGAAAAACCACCATTTGGGCAGAAACATCATCTCAACCGGCATAGCCGGAACAGTTTTCCACGGTAGTTGTCCAAAAAGCGCCAAGGTTATTCGCGTAAAAACATTAACGGTCTCGGCGCCACCATTCTGCAGCACCCATTTTCGTGCTGACACCATGTGTATGTCGTCTATAGAATGTCCCATCAATTTTAGAGCAAAATATGCTTTTACTGTCGCACTCATATCACCGGGCCCATCTTCGTAGAGCGCCCAACTACCATTCACATTTTGTCTTCGTCTGAGATACGCGCTTATCTTTTGCTCAAGCGCTAAGTTATTTCGTTTTAGAATACGCTGCAAAAATATGTACTCGGAAGGTATTGTGACATCAGCCTCTAACTCGAAGCACCAATGATTTTTCTTCATAGTACGCATCAAGAATTCTGTACCGCGGCTAAGTGATTCCACGGAGTCATCTGCACGCTCTGCCCGTTTTTGAGCTATCTTTAAACTAGTGGCGCTATTCATTTAAAACCCGATTGAACTCCCTTAACGCTCCTATGGTATCTCCGCTGAGAAGATGCTTACAGTCGCATTTTTCCGACAGGTATATTCTAATCAACTATACGGAAGATGCAATACTTTTATCAATAAAATCATAGAGATTTATCAGATACATCAAGTATAAATCCAACAGCTAAAGACGCACACCATTTTCATTTGTAGATATGTAGTAAAAAACCAACAAATACTTCAAGTAGCTACTTCCAATATAAATGCTCCCCAGCCATTCATAACAAAAACCCCTCATCGATATCATAAAATTTGCTAGCCGAATACTTCAAAGAACTCGCAGTCAAATGTGACACTCCATAGATATCTACCGGGATACCATAAGTATCCCTTATATAGTTGACCAATAACTCGAAATCCCCATCTCCCGACAGCAAGACGACTCGATCGAGCTCTGGAGCACTTTTTATGACATCGATGGTAATGCCTACATCCCAATCTCCTTTTGCGCTTCCATCCGCCCGAGAAATATAAGGCTTAAGCTTCACCTCAAAGCCGATATATCTCAGCGCCGACTGGAACTTTTTTTGCGCAGTGATACCTCTATCAATGGCATATGCGTTCGCGATAATGATCTTATTGTTGTCAGCCAGTTTCCGCCAAAATGCCCTGTAGTCAAATTGTCTACTGAACACTTCTTTAGTTGTGTAATAAATATTTTGCACATCTACATATATGCCAATCTTCTCTCTACTAAGTAATCCTGTCATAGAAACACATCCCCTCCGTTGGGGCTTAGGCACTGTCCTTGATAATGTGACGCCTGCTTACTTGCTAAAAACAAATAAGATCCTACAATGTCATCTACCTCAGCTAAGCGCCCCTTGGGTACTTGCTTTCTGATATCATTTAGAACATCTTCCGGAACGTCGTCCAACATAGGAGTCATCGTGGCTCCCGGAGCGACACAGTTTGCATTTATTTGTCGAGTTCCAATCTCAAGCGCCAAGCTGCGTGTAAAGGCAATAATTCCGCCTTTCGCCGCGGTATAATCGCTAAAAGCTGGTGCGCCCTTATAAGCAAGTTGTGATGCAGTATTAATTATCTTCCCAAAATTTCTCGAGTACATATGCGTTAAAACAGCTTTAGTGCATAAAAAAGTTCCTTTTAAATGTACGTCAATTGTACTTTCCCAATCTCCGACGCTCGTATCCTGAATCAGAGAAGCCTTTGCCACTCCGGCGTTATTCACTAAGGCATCAATTTGGCCAAATTGATTTAAAACAATCGTCACCATATCTAATACTTCTGTTTCTGACGTCACATCGCCCTTTACTAATAAACCTTCTCCTCCTTCATCCTTTATTTCCTCTAAAACTTGCTCTGCATCCCTTCTTTGAGCATCAGTTGGAAAATTGATAGCCACTCGCGCACCCGCAGAGGCAAATGCAATAGCTATGCCTCTTCCTATTCCTGAACTTGCCCCTGTAATAAGAGCAGTTTCGACAAAATCTTTTTTTAACACAGCCAACACCTTTTTCTGCAAATTTAAATTTTTAACCACAAACAGTAACGTATTTTTTGTCAAACGCCTATTGAACCTACCTACCTCCGTCCTACCTAATTACTTCCAGAATATTAGCTTTCCAAAACAAACCAGCTTACGCTCAAAGAAAATCTGGTATAAAATACTTTCATCTTCCAAGTTGTCTGACCTTTATTAAGCTCTCGAGACAAAAACCATCATATCGTAGAGCCTGGGTGGCGGAATTGGTAGACGCAACGGACTTAAAATCCGTCGGCCTAACGGCCGTGCCGGTTCGATTCCGGCTCCAGGCACCATAAATCAATTTCGGGGGATACCTAATAGGTTATTAGGAATTTTTGATCAATAAAACAATGCGATATATAAATAGTTCATATATTAGTGACATATTTCTCACTCTCATATAGCGGTTATTATAGGAGTACAATGACAACTAATCAGAAATTAGCACTGTCGGTGGCTTTGGTTAGTTTATGGGGCCTTATAATCTGGAAAACTGGACTGCTTGGCCACCTTAATCTTGAGATAATTAAAACTCATCACATCTGGCTTCAACAACAACTAACAACTAATTACAGCCAGATACTCTTCGGGTCGATGTTTGTGTATTTTCTGTTCGTTGCCATGTCCTTACCAGGTATTTTTGTACTAGCTATTTCTTGTGGCTATCTTTTCGGTCCCACCCTGGGTACTGGTATTTTAATTCTAGTGGGCAGCTTAGGTGCTTGCGCACCATGTCTTGCCTCTCGCTATTTACTTGCCGAATGGGTGGGTCAAAAATTCAGCAAATGGGTCCCAGCGATTACTAACGAACTTGAGCAAAAACCCATCCTATACATGCTCGCCATGCGACTAAATCCCGCGATACCGTTCATGGTCCAGAATACCGTTCCGGGCCTTTTAAAAATCCCCATGAAGATTTACGTACCGACTACTTTAATAGGTTTAACACCTCCATCCATTGCATATGCCATATTTGGAAACGGTCTTCATGAAATATTTGAGAATGAGAGCGAAGTTACCCTAAAAACAGTTTTGTCTCCCCAGATACTTACAAGCGTCTCTTTGGTTGGCTTTTTAATTTTCATCCCATTGATAGTACGAGTAATCAAGTCAAGAGGAAAGATCAATAAATAATCCCAGCAATACTTAACTATTGGAATTACGGACACTGATAGTTAAAATACTTGTTTAAACCTTATAGAGATAATAGTCTTGTCCCTTTCTAAATCGCTCGACAATGAATCTACTGTGTTAATCAGCTTCTTCGTACCATGTTATAATGAAGAATTTAATATCGAAAATACATTAGACGTTATCAAGGAATCTGCAACCAGCATTTCTTACGAGGTAATCGTAGTTGATGATGGCTCCACAGATCTAACTTCCAATAATACAGAACGATATATTGCGAATAATCCTGAAATGTCGATCCGTCTTGTGAAACGCAAGAAAAATATTGGTTTAGGTGCGAATTATTTCGAGTCAGCCAATATCGCTAATGGTTCTTATTTCATGCTCGTAAATGGCGACAATGTAGAACCTGTTGATGCTCTCAAAACCATCATTAGCAAAGCTGGCCAAACCGATATGGTTATTCCCAATTTCGGAGACGGTGATAAGCGAGAGTGGAATCGAAAGTTATTATCAATCCTTTTTACCACCATAGTAAACTTTTTAAGTGGTAATAATATTCGGTACTACAATGGCCCCGTCTTACATCGTACCGAAAATGTGCGCACCATCGAAATTGATGCCTTTGGATATGGATACCAAGCTGAACTCTTGTGCAAATTATTACAAACAGGGGCAACATATTCCGAAGTAGTGGTCCCAAATGGGGATAGACAATGGGGGGCTACTAAGGCCTTTGCCCCTAAGAACTTTATTAGCGTGGCCGCGAGTCTTTGCAATATAGTACGCAATAGAATCGCCTCTTAAAATAATGAGCCGGTCAATCGCTTTAGTTGTGCTTTTAGTTAACTGTGATTTCGTATAGTCGCATTACACTTGGATTAAAACTCTCCGTAAAGGTCCATCTAAATGTTTTGTACGCCCGACTCGTTCGCGTAGGGAACGATTTCTTCTCATTTTTCTTCCAAGATTTATCTAAAATGCGCTGATCGATTTCTATCCATTTTTCGAAATGACTATAGCCAAGAGCCGGCTTAACGAAGACCCCCTGTAAAGATGCGACCTTGTCGTCTCTCCATTGCTTGAGTGTAATTGTTCCCGCTCTCTGCGGAACTGCGTAAAGCCTTCCGGCGAATCGAATTATATTCACTAAGACATTATCTGCTATTCCTATATCCGTCGAACCCACTCGTGCCGTTTCGTTTATCTCAGCGCTTCTATTAGCAACCATAATACTCTTTTTCACAAAAATATTTTCTTTATCTAATAAATTAGGTTTTAGACTCAAGTTTTTTAAGTCTACTCGTGATGACGATGGAACCGCATAAAGATATCCATCAAACTCTATCAGATTAAATTCTAGACTTTCTATATAAGTAGGTAGCGCTTGACTCCAATCCTCACTGATATCTGGAACTAATGCTTCAAATTGCCATCCTTTTACATCTGGATCTAGCGCCTCCAATTTCCACGCTTTAGGCATGCGCTCTTCAGCATCATGACTATGGAAAGAATAACGCTTCACACTCTTAGGCTTAAGGAAATCTAGAGTAACCTCAACCGGAAAACCTTCACCGGTTTCCCAAAAACGATCGCCTGAGATTCCTCCGTCAAAAGCATTGCGTCTCGTGTGATAAATATTAACCACGTCTTCAGATTGCGTTTCACCATTTACAATAGTAACTTTTTGAACCATTTTCCTATCAGGAAGAGGCTCTCGTACTGACGCTTCCCGAAGAGCAATTTGCTCTCTGTGCAAACGTTTGGAGAAGTCAATTACTACTGTGCCTTCCTCAGTCGGGAGAGCTTCGTGCTTTGTACTGTAGCTCACGACTACAGGCGAATGGTAATTTCGATAAGGAATCCCCATGGCCAACCCTGTTCTTTTCTCGCCGGTTGACCATCCATTCCACACAACATTCTTTTGCTTGCCGAGTTCCCCTTCGATGGCCGCTTTAATGGCCCACATAAAATGAGCTCCATTACGCGTACTAGAGCAGAAAAACTCAGTATTACATGGTTTCCCGGTAAAACGATCAATATTCTCTGATTGTACAAAGTGAACTCTATGCAAAGAATGTCCACTATGCAAAAACTCTCTAACACGCGATGATACGTATTCCACGTCGGCCGCTTCAGCCCGTGTAGTCGATAGCACGGTATTATGCGTTGATGTCAGGACTGTAACTAGAAGGCCGAATGATATGAATACTTTAGAGGTAAATGATTTGCACCCTATATTGTTCATTAATCGGATCCCAGACCAAACAAACACTAAGAATATAATTGCTGACATCACCAAGATAACTCTATATGTGCCATGCGTCCCCTGTGCCACGATAGGAGCAGCTGATAGGAAGAAGTAGGCACACACTGCGACAAAATTGATCGGCATCACAGCGTCAAAAGCCGCAATACGCAGTGAACCATTAGAACGAAAGTGGACTACAGTCGACACCAGTCCAGAAAGAACTATCAACCCCGCTACTAGAACCCATAAGTCTGGATAGCCATCCAAATAAATTAAATCGAAAATTCTAGGTATCGTATTTTGAAAAAAGAATTGTATATTCTCAAAGTAATCAGAGGAGGTTGTAAATTCATAAGCTGTATTTATGGCGTTATTGGTACCATTGGCAGCGTCAACATCCAAGAAAAATCGCGGGAGATATACGAATTTATGGTAAATATAGTACGCAAAGGCAACACTGAACGTAAGTATCATCGGAAACATCAAATACCAAATATTCTTAACAACACTAATCTCAGCCTCAGAATTCTTGCGATTTCCAAACAAGACGTAGAACGCACATGGTACTAAAAACAAAAACATACTCATTTGATATATCACAATCGATAAAGAAAGAAACGCAATACAAAGTAAGGACCCAAGAACCTCCCTGTATCCAAATTTACTGGGGCCTAAGCGATCGCCAAACAATATAAAAGAACTCAAAAAAGCAAGCAGAGAAAACGTCCAGGCAATCGTCGACGGGAAACCCAGGATATAAGTAAAGTTTAGCGATATTGCCGGCAGCGAAAACAGTAACGCCGCAGTAAACAGTGCAAACAATCTATTAGAATTGATCCGGACAAAAGATAAGGCCAAAAGCGTCATAGCACTACTTGACACAAATAACGATATGCTGCGAACCTTTAAAAGGTCATTCAAGTCATTTACTAATAATGAGAGATACGTCCATATTTCAGCGCTACCATACCTGCCAATCTGATACCACCACAGCCACTGCGGATGATTCTGAAACCCGAGTGAACGATCAAAAGCAAAAAAGAAATAATCGTCATCCTTCCCAAAATCAAACCAAAAAGTAGCACCATAAAGAATGTAGTGCCACAGTATAGAAACCGAAAAGAAAAAGAATAACAGCCCACCAAAACTTAGATTTTGCAAAAACGGTATTTCTTTTTGATGGTCTATCTTGTCGGACATATCTTCATGCATAAGGATAAATCGCCCTTTGTTTTACCCGCTCGCGCTAATCTTATAAATCTTCTGTATAAAACTAACTCGACGAACAAATTTTTGTCCGGCTTCAGTAAGCTTATAGTTCCCATTATTATCTAGCATAAGGTAATTACTCTGAATCAAAATTCCCAGTCGACCTTTAAAGCTCTCAGTTAGGAGATATTTTTCATAAATATCTTCCACGCAGAGTGTTCTTGTTTCTTCTTCCAGCAAATCGCAAATAATTCTCACAGAGATAGATTTAAACAATCCCCCCCAAAAAAACAAGAAGCACATCAATCCGAAAAAATAAGTAGCTGTATAATGCAACATATCGAGAGGTTTACTCAGTAAAAGGAACGACCCATAAGGCACCAAGGAAGCAATTAACATTATAACAATTGGAGACCGCGCACCTCTGAAACGCAATAACACAATACCCAATGCTATGTATGCTAGTATCGCAGAAAATGCCAAGACATGAGGCATATACGGTTCCATTACTTTTCCTAACCAGACCCTTTTATCGAAAACAAGATCTTAGCTTTGTACAAAATCCGAGCAACATACGTGGACCACCCTTTATTAAGAACAATCTGCTTATTATTTTCGGTAACAAGTTTCAATGCGCTCAAACCTTTAACTCGTTTAGTTAACATCCACCTCAAACCTCGACCATCAGCATATTCGTTCTCTAACTCGGAAATACTCGGAGGGATAGTCCTTCGAGAAATATCCATCATGATACTTAATGAGTAGCCTCTATTAATTAGCGAAAAAAACTCGAGATAACCAAGGACAAATCCGAAATAAATAAAAAGTGATGTAGCACACGAGGCAATAAAGTTTGTGCTAATCTCAAGTTGAGTAAAGGTAAGCATGTAAAAAAGCATACCGATCCAACACAATAGACTCACGGCGCAAGAAAACAATAAAGGTCGGGCGCTCTCGCCGTAACTTTTCGTAATCCGAATAATAAAAACATGTAGTACAGGAATACTGCAACAAGTCATTATCATGTAATAAATTAATGAACGTGGTATAACCTCAAGCAACGACCTATCTCCTAAAAAAGTGAAAGAGAGATCGAAGAAAGATTCGACCATGATACAGTGCGCTCACTGGCACCGCGGGTAAAGCTGGAACAAACTTAATAGGGCTATTAAGCTCTGAAGCTCTAATAATAGATCGAGCTGCCTGCTCAGGACTAAGCCTGAATAATTTACCCAACCACCTTCTCATAGGGTTCTTATCTATTTCCTCCTGCCTATTCATAGGCGTATATACTCCACCAAGTACTATTGTCTGTAGTCGTAAGCTACTACTTCGCTCCTGATATCGTAACGTCAATTCTTGGAGGATGTTTTTTGAAAGCACATAGCCAATCGACGCCTGCGAAGAACTTAGGAACGTTAAATAGCTACCAATAAAAATACATTTGTCTATCATGTTCGCTCTATGCATTAGTAACTCATTGAGTAATTTCAATTGAGCTATTGCGTTTACATTTATTAAATTTACGACAGTATCAAGCATCTCGACCACCGTACAATCCGGGCCTTGATTTTGTCCAGCATTCAGGATGTAAACGATTTCGCTACAATCAATCAATGCTTCCTGGATAACTTCGAGTTGTTCGTGAGATAGCATATTCCCTTCGACTCGAGAGAAATCACAGTGAAGCTCTGACAATTGGGGATGATCGTAGCTTTGATTTTGCTCTTTCAGATTACTACGTGCGATTCCAATTACCTTATGTCCACGATGCAGAACGAGAGAAGCAAGCTCTTTTCCAATCCCTCCAGTATGCCCGGTAATTATGTAACCAATTTGACCATTATCAGTCATGAAACACCCTAAGACCGTGAAATCCGTTTAACATTGGCCCGTAAAACTCGATCATAGTCAGCCGGTTTTAAGAAATCAAAATAAATTCTTTCGAAAGTTTTGTCATAAGAAAAACTTCCGACCTCATCATAAAAATTATATGGACAATCCGTACCGAAGATACATTTCTCAGGACCTAGTATACGAAAAGCTTTCCGTATCAACGATCTATCGAGATGAAAACTAGTTAAATCTATATAAAAATTGTCCAAAGAACAAATTTTCTTCCAGGCCTGAGAAAACATTGGAAACGCTCCATAACCCAATATCACATTAACTCCATCGCACAACTTAATAAGACTAGAGACATCTCCCGCCCTACCGTACCCCAAAATCACATAGAGCGGGCAATTCATTTTCTTACAAAATTGCACATATTCACCAATGCTACCTAGATCTACGTTATGCCAATATGCGTGTATTTTAATGCCAAAAATCTGCTCATTAGCAAACAGTTCTTCCAGCGCGTTAAAATCGGCATGATCGCTTGGGTTTAACCAATACCACATCTTTAACCTTGCTTTATACGGAGATATTTTTTGCAGCAAATCATCATTCTCGGGATGCATTACCTTTATCAAATCTTTACTATCTCGCGTAAATAAACGCCAAACGGGTCTAAGCTCTCCATCGCCGTCATAAAACGAACGAGATATCCAACCCGCTAGTGCTCTCAATCCAGTAGTTTTAAGAATAAGCCTCTGGATCCAATACATTGCTGGATGTTTATCCGGTTCATGATTCTTAGTACAGGCAGGACTAACAACTATTGTGCTAATGTTATTTTTATTTGCCAAATAGTCTAGATCCATCGCGGAAACGCGACTCTCATCCAAATAGGCGTGAACATCTATCGTACCATTTGTATCGATTTTATCCATAATCTATTCCTACGGTTATTGCCCAGTCACAGAATGTTTTGAAAAATAATTATATTTTAAGTCGACGACCCATGTCAGACATAAGAACTTTCCCCGGATCCATGTGATTTTTAAGAGTTATAAACTCGCTCAAACGCGGATACATTTGTGCAAACTTTCCTGGAGGCAATAGTTCATCTTTTGCTAAATATACTCGACCTTTGCACTCGATCACGAAATCAAAAATCATATTTGAAATTCTAACAACATCACTTTTTGTTCGTCCTCGAAGTGCCACGTCAATCCCGATACTATAGCCATCATCAGCATATGAAAGCATGTACTGATCAGGCGAATGACGCTTGATCCCGCACAAAAGAGATTGCCATCCCTTTTTCTGACACAAATCAAGCAATGCTCGGACAGCCTCATGACCAGCACTGCGAGGAATCAGTGGTTGTATCTCTATAAACCCATGAGGCTTATAGACGTCATTCATTTTGGGGAGTTTATTATGGACGAAGTTAAATTCACTGAATAGTTGTCTACGCGAACTGCTCCCTTTCGAAAGTCTGTCTGACACCAGCGCACGAGCATACATTAAAGAATTGAGTTTTTTTATCGCATAGGCACCAAAAAAAGGTCGCCCACAATACCAAAATGGTTTAGGAGGGAAAAGATCTAGGACACGTTTTGATGGATGCAAAGACTTTGATAATCTACTTAATTCCACGCTTTCATCACATTTATCCCAACACGCCATAGAAACATAACCTCGACCCAGGGAACTTCCCGTAGCGAAAGCATCGCACCACGCAACTTTAAAAGGATACCCGTCGTCACGATCTAAATTTTCCAGGGTGGCTTCAATATTAGGTGATATTTCATTTTTCGCTATAACAAACGGCGATGGTATTCGTCCTAATTGTAATTTTACTTCCATGATAATCCCAATTAAACCTATACCGCCGATTACCGCTTCTAATAAAGCCGCATCATCCGGTTGGTCCGCGCGCAAAAAATATTCTTGGCCATCCGTTCCAAGCATTTTGATTTCAAGGACTTGTTTCCCAAAGTTACCAAATGAAGAGCTATCCTTACCATGAACATTATTAGATACTGCGCCTCCAATAGTGATGTCAGGAGAGCCTGGACAGCAGTGCAAATGCCAACCATGTTGATGCGCTAGGCGCAAAACAGTCCCAATTTTGACACCTGTTTCTAAAAGAATTACACCTGTCAATGCATCCCACTCAAGGATCTTATCTAGGTTAGAAAAATCAAGTATGGAATTTTGGTCGTTCAGAATCATATCTGCATAGCTTATACCGGAACCTCTTGCACACAAGCTTTGAGACTTCTCAACTTCTAACAATTCGCGCCTAACTCTTGCGGCGTCCACCTTTCTGACGACTCGACACTTCGCCTTCATGGTGTTGCTAAATCCGGAAACTACTTCTTTTATTTCTGTCGCCATTAGGCGTTCTTACCTACTAAACTCAAACTGACAGCGCGAACATCGTACTTGAGTTAACACTTTCTTTAAAAAGGCCCGTTGAACCAGGTGCCTGGAACATCATGTGGCCAGCTCTGCTTGTCAGAAAGACTCTGCCACTCCAATTCCTTGCCCACCAATGAAGATATCTTTCTGACTATGGTGGATGCATCAGGGTAGAACCCCCTCGTGAGAGCTGGACTTGTAGGTTGCGCTTTATCCGGCATACATATTTTAATAGGAGCTGCTGTCAAATCAGACCAGTTATCCGTAGACACCTTACTAACAATTTCAGACGCTACTGAGACCGCACTCGCGCCTATATCTAATACTAAAAGCCGACCGGTTTTCTTAACAGACAAAGAAATTTTATCCCAATCGATTGGCCTCACGCATCTTAAATCTATCAAATCTGCAGTTATACCTTGGCTATCAAGATGATCCATAGCATGTAAGGCTTCTACATTCATATAGGACGTCGCCACAATTGTTAGATCCCGCCCCTCTCTAAGAAATTCTGCTTCCCCTAGCGGGACTCTATAATCTCCCGAGGGAACTAGCCCAGAGGTATTATGCAGCCAGCGGTGCTCTATAAAAATGACTGGGTTGTCATCAAATATACTTGCTAAAAGCAATCCTTTCGCATCTCGAGGACTTGTGGGCATCACTACTTTTAGCCCGGGAATATGCGCGAACCACGAATGAAGACATTGAGAATGTGTAGGGCCTTGACCCCAGCCTCTTCCTACAATTGCTCGCAGGACCATCGGAACCTTGTTCTGCCCCCCGAACATATATCGCCATTTAGCAGCGCCATTCACAATTTGATCCATCGCTAGGAGTATAAAATCAAATCTTTGATTTACGAAGACGGGCCTATAACCCCCTAGTGCAGCGCCAATGCCTATACCCATCAATGCATTTTCAGCTGTAGGAACGTCGAACACTCTGCCACTACCAAATCGTTCCTTCAGGTCATCAGTCGTCCCAAAGATTCGTTTCGGGTCGTCCACTCCTAACCCATAACAGAAAACTTTGTCATCGACAGTCATAGCTTCAATCATGGCATCATTGATAGCCTCAGCAAAAGTCATTGCTTTCTCTTTACTAGGGGGCATACTCATCAATGTACGCCTCCGCGTTATCTGGAAAATCACTATTTACCGCAAATTCAAAAGCAGCATCAACCTCAGCGCAAACTTTTTCATCTAGCTCACATAGTTCCGACTCGGAAATTTGTCCTGTCTCTAATAATGATTTTCGATAGGTATCAAGAGGATCTCGAGCCTTCCAATCTAAAAATTCTTCTTCAGTGCGATAAGCTAAGTCATTATCATAATTAGGACCGCAGTGTTCTCGCCAACGATAGGCGGAAATTTCTATAAAAACAGGCCCATTCCTCCCCCGAGCGAAGGTTACGGCATCAAGCATACAGTTATAAGTGTCTTCTACGTTCTCCCCTTCCTCAACGAATGTTTTTAATCCCAAACTATGAACCATTTCGTTTATTACTCGGCCCTTCGGTTGTCTGACGGCAAGAGGGGAGTAAACTGAATAGAGATTGTTCTCACAGATAAACACGACGGGTAAATTTTGTACTGCAGAAAAATTGGCAGACTCATAAAATACTCCTTCTTCGATGCAACCGTCGCCCAAGAAGATGGCGCTAACTCGTGTTTCATTCGCCATTTTTATAGACAACCCTAGTCCTACACCGACGGGAATAGAATTCCCCACGATAGCCGTTGTTCCCATGAAGCCTACTTTCTGATCCACTAGGTGCATCGAACCTCCTCGCCCCCGCGCGCACCCGTCAACCTTTCCATAAATTTCGGCGACCATCGCATTCATATCGCCTCCTTTGCCTAAATAATGAGCGTGCCCCCGATGAGTACTCACGGCATAATCATTCGGCTGTAAAATCATCCCAGCTGCTGCACCGACCAGCTCTTGCCCAATCGATAAGTGCGTTGGACATCGCATTTCTTGTTCAGAATATTTTTCCGCGATCGTCTCTTCGACCTTTCGTATACGCGCCATACGGAACAATAATTCTTTTTTGTTTATTTTCATGTGCCAATGTTATGGAATGAACCAGTAGTAATCCCCAGTATATCCTACGTCTAAAAAGAATTTCTTCCACTCATCGACATGCATCATAGTTTTTGCAGTTAAGTTCCACGACTCCATCCGTTCTTTTTCTTCGTCGTTACGATATGCGTCTAGAGTAACAAAGCTTCCGCGGCGCGACACTCTCTCTAATTCTTGCAGCGCCTTACCACATTGCTCCAGTTCCAAGTTATGAATCGTCGTGATAGAAATCGAAACATCAAAACTATTATCATCATACGGTAGGTCTGCGGCGTCACCCACACGCAGGCAGTCCTTAATCGATTCTATCGAATGTGCGATTGCGTACTCCGAAATATCAATTCCTTTTAGACCAATTCCTGGGATTAAACGCTGAAAATCATAAAGCATGAATCCTTTAGCACACCCTACATCTAAGATCTCATCTTGACTGGTTAGATTGAAATGCGATTGGAAGGTTGGTATGACAGGCTCCCAAAACCTAGGGTTATAGCTAAAACCACCGTAACCATGATCACGATGCCCATCAAAAAACGCTTCGCCAAACTGTCGGGCTAACTCTCTGTCCTCAGGTGTTTTTTTTGCCCCACGATCTTCAACATTTCGCTTCGAACGAGGATAGTTAATCATCAAATCAATTTCTTCGCCCATCATTTTTTCCTAAATTATTTATAAAACTGTCGTATTGCACTTACAACGTGAAGAATTTCATCCTTGGTTAATTCCGGGAAGATAGGTAAGCTGAGCATCCGTTTTACGATGCGCTCCGCATTCGGAAAATCACCCTCAACATATCCAAGAGATTTAGCCGCTGGTTGGGTATGAATTAGAGAGGGATAATGTATAGCAGTAGAGATATTATGCTCACGCTGGAGATAATCCATCAATTCATTCCTCTGATCAACCTGAATCACAAAATTATGGTACACGCTGTGCTCGTGTCCCGTGTCTACGGGTACCTCAACAATATCCCCAAGCTCTTCCCTATACATAGCCGCAATTTCACGAAAACGATTGTTCAGTATGTCTAGGACTTCGAGTTTACGTAGTGCAATTGCCGCCTGCAAATTGTCTAGTCTTGAATTAAGACCCCACTTTACGCACGTAGATCTATCTTTTAGACCGTGATTCCTTAGTAGTAGCACCTCTTCGTACACATCTTTATTATTGGTCGTCAGGATTCCTCCATCCCCGTACACGTGGAGATTTTTTAATGGATGCAAACTGAATCCACCCAATACCCCTAAGCTACCTACCTTGTCACCTGAATACATAGCGCCGATCGCTTGGGCCGCATCCTCTAATACGACCAAGCCGTTTTGTTGCGCAATTTTGGAAATCGCATCCATTTCGGCAGGGCGCCCGGTCAGATGCACCGGTAGTATCGCTTTCGTCCTATCAGTTATCGCGCTTTTTATTTTATTAGGATCCATATTCAGATCATTCTTTACATCAACAAATCGCGGATCAGCTCCGACGCTCATTATCGCACCCACAGAGGAAATGAAAGAGTTCGGCACCGTGATCACTTCATCGCCGGGTCCAATTCCCAAGGCTTTCATACCCAAGACTAACGCGTCCGTTCCGTTCGCCACACCTACGGCATATTTAACATCGCAATAAGCGGCAATCTTCTCCTCAAATTCACCTAAAGCATCTCCTAAAACGTATTGGCCGCTCCTTCCAATAGATTTGAATATGTCAACAAAATCATCTTCAAGGTCTTCAAACTGCCTTGTTAAATCAACAAAAGGTACAGACTTGTCACTCACTCGTAAAACCTCTGTATAAGTGAAATCATTTTTTCAACATGCTCCTCTCCAATAAATTCATGCACAGGCAGAGACAACGTTGTATTCGCCGTTGCCTCAGATATCGGAAAGTCACCATTGAGGTAGCCATACTCTTTGGCCGCAGCCTGTAAATGCATAGGAATAGGATAATGAATCTTTGCATCAACACCGTGATTAATAAGGTATTCCTGCAACTCATCGCGTCTCTCAAAAAGTAAAGAATATATATGATAAACTTGTTTGATTCGTCCTTTCTCTCGGGGAGGTATCGTCACCTCTTTAATCTTTGAAAGACCTTCGTCTAACCTAGATGCATTTTCAATACGACTTTCTGTTATATGCTCAATCTTATTCAATAAATGGTCAGCAATTACAGCCTGAATAGTGTCCAATCGAGAATTATAAGCAAACATTTCACAGTGATCGCGCCCAACTAACCCATGATTCCGCATTAAACGTAGTTTGTCAGCAAGTTCATCAGAATTTGTGCATGCTATTCCGCCGTCACCCCAAACATTCAAATTTTTTAGTGGATGCATTGAAAAACAACCGAAGTCGCCGAACGAACCTGCCCCTTTATTATCGATAGATGCACCAATGGCATGACATGCGTCTTCAACTATCTTTAAATTATGCTTTTTCGCTATCTCACCAATTAAACTCATTTCACATGGTTTCCCCGACCAATGAACCGGAAGTATAACCTTCGTCTTATCAGTAATAGCCTCTTCTATCTTCAGTGAGTCGATATTGTAGTCTTCTCCCGTATCAACAAACACGGGTTTCGCACCAGCAGTTACAATCGCGCCAATAGTCGCATAAAAGGTAAACGGCGTTGTTATGACCTCGTCGCCGGGACCAACACCAAGCGCTTTAAGACTTAAAAAAAGCGCGTCTGTACCACTTCCTAAACCAATAGCGTGTTTAGTCCCAATGACAGCTGCATAACGATCCTCAAACTCGCCCACCGCGCGCCCCAAGGTAAAGTCACCTTTCTGAACTACGCCGCCAATCTTCTGAAGAATATCCTGAAAGTCACTAAATTGGCCCTGCAAGTAGTTATGATTTATTTCTAATTCAGCAGTTGCTTCGTATTGATCTGGGAGGAAATTTTTTACGCTCAAGTTTTTGACCCTCTAATTATTCAATCCGTTTACGGCCGAAATACCCTGACAAAACAATCCCACCTAAGATAAGTCAGCATTACTAATGACCACAAATAGTTACGTATCGTTTTATCCTTAAGATCTTACAGCAACGCATCAATACCACGCGAAGCAGGTACAGATAGTTGTTCTTGTTCGCTTTACTGATGTTCAAGGCCGATGAACGTATTCATTAGGTAGCGAACGAATTGTATCAAGATTCCCCCTGACCCACAAAATCGTCTCTTCTATACCCATCTTTATGTCGTAGCTAGGATTCCAACCAAGCTGAGCTTGTGCTTTCGTTGCATCCATAAAATATGCTTGATCTTTTCCAGGAAGTTCTTCCGAAATCTCCACAAACGACTCAAGATCGACATCCAACGTATCCGCAATAAGCTTAACTAGGTCATAAATCTTTAAAAACTCCACTGTAGAGAAATGATAGCTTTCGCCAATCTTACCCTTCTCGATCGATTTCCAAATACCGTCAGATACGTCATATCCATGGATAAAAGCCCGTACCGACTGCCCTCCGCCATGTAAAGAAAGTGTCTCTCCAGTTAATGCGCAGATAATAGTTCTAGGAATAATTCGATATAGCTGTTGACGTGGGCCATAAAAATTTGCGAAACGAGTAAATATCACAGGAAACCCATACTGCTTTTCAAACGCTTTTAAACTCATATCTATTGCAGCATGCGACACAGCATAGGGTGTAGACGGGTTATAGATTGCACTCTCGCTTATAAGCTCTTCGCAGTCACCATAAACCTCCGGCGTAGACACCCTAACGTATTTTTCCAAGCACTCCAGCGACTTAAGATAATTGTGAAGTTTAACCTTAGCCACAATATTTGTCTGATACCACTGTTCAGGCCACTGCCAACTAGGAGCGACCATCCCTTGACCCGCAAAATCTACGACTATTTGTGGCTTTTCACGAGAAATAATATCAGCAAGCTTATCAAAATCATTGTTTATATCTAACTGATGGAACCTAAAATCAGACCCTCTCTTTGAATTATCTGCGTAAACCAAGTTGACATCATTCGGCTCCGGCGAGCGACTTACTCCGACAATTAACGCTCCTTGATTAAGCGCATAATCTACAAATGCAGAACCTGCAAAAGAATTACTACCTAACACTAAAAACTTTTTCATGGCAGTTTTCAAAATTATTTTTTCAGGACAACAAAGACATATTAAAGGACAGTTTCTTGCATCCAGTGCAAATTATGGAAACGCTTCTCATCCCTCAACTCACCCGTACCAAATTTCTTAATCAGTTCATTTATCGCGGTCTCAACATTTTTAGACGGAGTAAATCCCGTTGCCAGCAGTTTGTCAGAATTGATACGATACGATCGGGGGTCATTAGAATCAGTAACAACGATTTCGCAAGGGTTATACTTGGAGGCCATCCGAGCAATATCTATAATCTTTAAATTTTCAAACCCAGCATTGAATATTCCACTAGCTTTAGCACCAATCCTCAGTAGATGAAGGTACACATCGGTGATGTCTTCTATATGGATATTAGGCCGAACTTGTTGCCCGCCAAACACTGTAATTTTATTCTTAGTGAGCGACTGCATAGTCAGTAAATTAACAGAAACATCTAAGCGCATTCGAGGAGAAAATCCGCACACGGTCGCCGGGCGAACGATCTGAACAAGCATATCGTCCCGATAGCTCAACAATACTCTCTCTGCGACCATTTTAGTCTTGTTGTATTCCGAAATAGGATTTAATATAAGATCCTCCGTCACCTGTTCTTCTTCTTTAACACCATATACACTTCCGGAAGACGCATAAATGAAGTGTTCAATTCCTGCCCGTCTAGCTTTATCTGCCAACTGCATAGTGGCAAGACCACTCACCTCCCAAGTCAACTTAGGATTAAGGTCCCCGCACGGATCGTTCGCAATTGAAGCAAGGTGTATGACCACGTCTACATCATCTAAGTTAATAGAGTCGACATCACGCACGTCTCCCTCAACAATTTCTAAGTTCTCGTGAGGCTCCAAAAAGTTGCCAAACCACATGATGTCAAAGGCACGGACTTCATGGCCTAGGGCTAACAATTTTGGAACTAAAACAGTTCCTTTGTAACCACATGCCCCGCTTACAAATATTTTCATACCCAATACTCTCTCCAGCATTCCATTGATTACGAACTCGGCTTATCCCAAACATGGAAGATGTCAGACAGCTAAATGACTATTAAACCAGCCGAGTTTATTAAATTCTGGTCCTAATTCTAACAGTTTTTGATTTGCCGCGTTGTAACTTTCTTGAGTTCCAATATCTATGTGATAAAGCGGATTATGCCAAGTAAAAATCTGTCCTAAAAATTCTGGAATCACATCTATACTGAGATCTGGAGCAGCCTTTGATATCGTTCGACAGTGCTGACTCACGCTATCTTCTAATATGTAAACTGCCGCATTAGCCAACTGTGATGGAGGATTATCTACTTTTTCAAAAAATTGCTGTACGACTTGATTCTCATCAAGCTCAATCACACCGCATTGCTTTGGATCTGGAGCATTAAAAGTCATCATGGTCATACATGTATGAGAAGGACGATTTTCATGGGCAGCTATAAACTTATTAAAATCACAAACACAAAAATTATCCGCATGTGCGACCAAACAGCTTTGACCAGCAAAGTAATCGTAGTTATTAGCTATTGTCCCGGCGGTTCCTAATAACTTTGGTTCAGAGACTGTGTCAATTCTGTCCTTAAATTTACTTTTCCTCAAAAAATCAAGCACAAGGCTCTCATGGTAATGAGTATTTACTAGTATTCTCTCAACGCCACTTGCAAAAAGACTGTGCAACCAATAGTCCAGTAGCGGGCGTTCACCTATTGGAACTAAGCATTTCGGAATATGATTTGTGAGCGGACGGAGACGCGTACCTAAACCAGCCGCCAG
>CACEAA010000022.1 GCA_902557415.1 uncultured Pseudomonadota bacterium
TGATAGTTTAGCGGAGCATTTTAAAATTCATGCACATGACAATCATTCTCGCCAGGGGCTTCTTAAGATGGTTAACAGTCGCCGCAAAATGCTTTCCTACCTTAAGGGTAGAGACATAAGTCGTTATAGTGAACTAATCTCTCGTCTCGGCTTGCGAAAGTAAGTTGCGAGTGTCGGTTTTTTCAGTTTTGTTTTCATCGTGTCTCTTCGTCACTGGATAGATCATACATCAACTAAATAGGTAAAAATAATATGACGGCATCAGCTGTTTCATTTCAATACGGAAGTTCAAGCGTTACTTTAGAGACTGGCAAGATCGCGCGTCAAGCGTCAGGGTCGATTATGGCTAGTATGGGAGACACTGTTGTTTTAGTTACAGTCGTAGGAAATAAGTCAGCCGATCCTGGTAGGGACTTCTTCCCTCTTACTGTCGATTACCAGGAAAAAACTTATGCTGCAGGTAAGATTCCTGGGGGATTTTTCAAGCGAGAAGGTCGGCCGACCGAAAAAGAAACACTAACTTGTCGGCTAATTGACAGGCCTATACGTCCTCTATTTCCCAAAGGGTTTAAAAATGAAGTGCAGATAATCTGTCAGGTGATTTCTTTAGATCCTGAAGTCGATCCAGATATTCCCGCATTGCTAGGGGCATCTGCTGCTTTGTCTATTTCTGGTATGCCGTTTGGTGGCCCTGTTGGGGCAGCTAGGATAGGGTACAAGAATGGAGAATATGTGCTTAATCCGAGCTTCGCTGCGTTAGATGATTCGGAATTGGAACTGGTGGTGGCTGGCACTTCTTCTTCAGTGTTAATGGTAGAGTCAGAAGCTAGTGGCTTGAGTGAAGAAGTTATGCTGGGAGCTGTGACATTTGGGCACGAGCAGATGCAAGTAGCGATCGATGCGATCAATTCGTTGGCTGAAAAGGTTGGGACAACCCCGTGGGACTGGACAGCCCCAGATAAAAACACTGAGATTGTGTCAGCTATTTCCGACAAGTACCGACACCGTGTATCCGAAGCCTATGGAGTTGTTGATAAGCTTGCGCGAAGAGATATGCTTTCTAGTTTAAAAAATGAAATCTTACAGATCGAAGTCGAAGAGAATGATTTGGATGCAGGAGAGGTCGCCTCTGCCGTCTACGATCTTGAGCACGACGTAGTCAGGAACAGCGTGCTAGAAGGCAACCCTCGCATAGATGGGCGTGCGAAAGACGAAATAAGAGATATTTCAGTAGAAGTTGATGTTTTACCTCGTACCCACGGTTCTGCCCTTTTTACGCGTGGTGAAACTCAGGCTATTGTAGTGGCTACACTTGGTACTGCCAGAGATTCGCAGATAATCGATGCTATCGAGGGCGAAAGGCGTGAAACTTTTATGCTTCATTATAATTTTCCTCCTTTTTGTGTTGGAGAGACAGGCAGAGTAGGTACACCAAAGCGCCGGGAGGTCGGGCATGGGCGACTAGCGAAAAGAGGTATACAAGCTGTGTTACCGTCAATTGATGACTTTCCGTATGTCATGAGAGTTGTTTCCGAAATTACTGAATCTAACGGCTCTAGCTCTATGGCCTCGGTTTGTGGAACGAGCTTGGCGCTCATGAATGCGGGTGTGCCAACAAAGGCTCCAGTGGCTGGTATAGCGATGGGCCTAATTAAAGATGGCGACAAATTTGTTGTATTGTCCGACATTTTAGGTGATGAGGACCATTTGGGCGATATGGACTTTAAGGTCACTGGCACTTTTGATGGGGTGACCGCGCTTCAGATGGACATAAAGATAGACGGGATAACTCCCGAGATTATGTCGGAGGCGCTGCAGCAGGCAAAGGCTGGTCGGATACATATTTTAGGTGAAATGGGTAAAGTTATATCGAGTCCTAGAGAAGAGATGTCTGAGCATGCACCGAGGATAGTGACGTTTAAAATACCCCCTGATAAGATTCGAGACGTTATAGGTAAGGGTGGTGCGACTATAAGGCAAATTACCGAAGAAACTGGAGCTAGCATAGATATCGATGATGATGGAACTATCAAAATTGCTTCTGTCGACAATGCGGCGGGGTTAGCCGCCAGGTCTAGGGTTGAGTCCATTACTGCGGACGTCGAAGTTGGGACTGTCTATGAAGGGAAAGTTGCTAAGCTGATGGACTTCGGCGCATTTGTTAATATTCTTCCCGGAAAAGATGGCTTAGTGCATATTTCTCAAATTTCTGAAGAAAGAGTTGAAAATGTCAGTGATAAGCTGAGCGAAGGAGACATTGTAAAAGTTAAGGTACTTGAGGTTGATAAGCAGGGACGGATTAGACTTAGTATGAAAGCAGTAGAGGCTTGAGGTTTTAGTTAAATTTATATACCGCCCCGTTCTTCGCGACAGTCGATATAACGGACTTCAGTAATTATGTTATCAATCTTTATGTCATATGGAGAAAGTGGCAAGCTCTCCAAAAGGGTGATGTCAAAGGCTAGTGCCATAGTGCTCGTGTAGGAGTTATTGGACAGCCATTTGTCATAGAATCCTGCCCCATGACCTAGTCTTGCTCCCTTTTTAGTAAACGCCAATCCCGGTGTTATCACTAAATCAACGTGGGTGGGGCTGTCGCTACTTGCTACTGGCTCGAGTAGACCCCATTTGCCCGGAACGAGATCCGTTACCCTTAGGAGCCGTTGGGCAATCATATGATTGTTAACGATTTTGGGGACATATACCTTAACTTCGGTTTGTAACGCCAGTTCTATCAACTGGCACGTGTTCACTTCGGAAGGTCGCGATATGTAGACGAAGAGTGAATCGAGTGTATGAAGACGCCCTGTCGTAAGAAAATATTCCGTTATTGTGTTAGAAAAAGTTTCTTTCGAGGAATTACTTAAACTCAATAATTGTTGTCGAATATAGTTTCGAATAATATTTTTCGTGATTTTTATGTCGGATTCTCGAGTTTTCATGCCAAAAGCGCAAGAATATCCTTTATTTTATAGACCACAGCTCTTAGAATGCCTCCTCGTTAAACAATTCTGACTCAATTATATACTTTCCCAAGGATTTATTTTAATGGTAAAAATTAGATTATCGCGCGGCGGTTCAAAAAAACGACCTTATTATCATATTATTGTGGCCGATCAGCGCAATAAAAGAGACGGAAAACACCTGGAGCGACTTGGTTTTTTCAATCCGTTAAGTACCGCTGTAGATGTGGAGAATTTTCGTGTAGACAAGGAACGATATGATTACTGGATGTCTGTCGGCGCACAGCCTTCTGAGCGTGTTTCAAAATTAGTTAAGGCTCACACTGAAGACTCAGTTTAAACGTTTTTAGGCCCGTTTGTCGATAGTTGTCATTGTAATTGTGTTTGCTCCAATAAGAGTAATTAATTGGACCCACTAGTAATAGGTCGGGTGGTTGCCGCGGTTGGATTAAGGGGTTGGGTAAAGGTCCAATCGTTTACTCGTCCTTTTGATAATCTCTTGTCCTACTCTAATGTCAGTCTTGAAGTCAATAACGAGTGGAAAAAATATTCCGTAATCGATTCTCAACAAAAGGGTTCTTCGTTAAGAGTTTTATTTTCTAGTTGTAGTGATAGGAACTGCGCCTCTGACTTGATTGGGTGCGATATAGGAGTTTTTCGAGCTGATTTGCCGGATTCGGCTGTTAACGAGTTTTATTGGGCTGATATCATCGGTTTGGAGGTGATTAATTGCCAAGATGAATTGCTTGGAACGGTTGCAGGGCTACTTGAGACTGGCGCGAATGATGTACTTGAGGTTCATGGAGAGAGATCCTACTTGATTCCATTCGTGCAAAATGTGCACATTTTAGAAGTTAGTTTGGTTACCGGTTGTATACGAGTGGACTGGCACATTGATGATTAAACAGTTTACTGTAATTACTTTGTTTCCGGAGTTCATTAGCGACTATATGAAAATTGGGGTAGTTGGTAGTGCGGTTGATAAGGGGATTATCAAACTTAATTTAATTGATCTACGCGAATTTTCCACAGATCGAAATGGACGTGTTGATGACTCGAGTTATGGCGGTGGGCCCGGAATGGTGTTTTCTGTAGAACCCGTGCGTGCCGCAATAAAAAAGGCTAAGACTGATAGTAATATGCATTCGCATGTGATGTACATGAGTCCACAAGGAGGTCGTTTCGATCAATCTGCGGTGAAGGACTTGCGAGATTTAGATCACATAATAATACTAGCGGGCCGATATGAGGGGATCGACCAAAGATTAATCGATCAAGATGTAGATTCCGAGTGGTCTATTGGGGATTACGTGCTTAGTGGTGGGGAGCTGCCTAGTTTGGTCGTTATCGATGCGATAGCTCGCACAATGCCTGGGGTCTTAGGTTCCGATGAATCTGCTAAGAACGACTCTTTTGCGGACGGGCTTCTCGATTTTTCTCATTATACTCGACCTGCCGTGATTGATGACGAGCGCGTTCCTGAAATCCTGATAAGTGGTAACCATGGAGCGATCGCTCGTTGGAGGAGGAAAAATGCTCTAGGTAGGACCTATGTGGGGAGACCGGACTTACTTAGTGACAAATTTCTGTCGTACGACGATAGAGAACTTTTGAAGGAATATCTTCAGGAAAACGGTTTACTCTGAGGTATTGAGGGGGCTGGCCTAACCATAATCGGTTCAAATTCATATATTCCGGTAAAATAAAAATTATTAGTGAAATTAGTAGTGTATATGATGTAAAATCCCACGCAATAATTATGCGAAGGCGCAACCGATGAGTGACATTATCAAAGAACTTGAAAACGAACAATTACAGGCAGGGCTGCCAGAATTCTCTCCTGGCGACACCATAGTTGTTCAAGTGAAAGTAAAAGAAGGCAACAGAGAGCGTCTTCAGGCATTTGAAGGGTTCGTTTTAGCTAAACGTAACCGAGGACTTAATTCTTCTTTTACCGTTAGAAAGATCTCTCATGGTGAAGGCGTGGAGAGAGTGTTTCAATTGCACAGCCCGTTGATTTCGAGTATTGAGGTTGTTCGAAGAGGTGATGTGAGACGCGCTAAGCTTTATTATATGAGAGACTTGCGAGGCAAAAAGGCCCGCATTAAAGAAAAGATTTAGCTAAAGCACATCATCCGAATTTTTGTAATAAGTAATTTCGTATATCGCTAGATTCGTATTGCCAGACGGTAGTTCCATCCGGTCGCTCTATCCGTAAGCAAGGGACCGTCGGCTTACCGCCGTTAGTAACTAGTTCTCGCATGTGAATTTCATCTAAATGGATGTCTCGAGTACGTATATTTAGCTTTAATTGGCGTATAGTTTTTTTGACGCGAGCGCAAAACATGCATGTTTCGTAATGATATAAGACCATCTTGGACGTTTCTTTATCGACGTGCGCTTGCTCCTCGTCGGTTCTAGATAATGTTTTTTCGGTTTTAATATCCTTATCGAACCATTCGTCGAACATAGTACCTTTACCTCCTATATCTTGCATTGTTGATATCATTAGTATCTCATATAAACCTGTGTAAAGCAGAATCGAAGATATGAAAGCGGAAGACAACTATTTGGAGTTATTCTTAGAGCATCTTTGGGTAGAATACGGTCTCAGTTCCTCCACTGCGTCATCTTATCAGAGTGACTTGAGGCAGTTTTTTAAATTTCTTTCGACAAGAAGAACATCTCCATTAACCGCACAGTCGAGCGATATTTTAAGTTTTATAGGTGCTGAAGAGAGGCTCTCGGCGCGAACTAGCTCTAGGCGTCTTTCCAGTATTAGGAGATATTATCGTTACTTAAAGCGAGAGAGACTAATACTTACAGATCCTAGTGGTGACTTGGAGAGTCCGAAACCCGGCCGACTGTTACCAAAAATTATTAGTGAGTCTGATGTAGAGCGACTACTAGCTGCACCTGATACCTCGTCAGTATTAGGCTGTCGGGATAGGACAATGCTTGAGGTTTTATATGCTACTGGGCTCAGAGTGAGTGAGCTCGTCAACGTAGAGACGGCTCAGATTAATCTGCGACAGGGTGTTATTAAGGTTTTGGGGAAAGGGGGAAAAGAGAGATTAGTGCCCATGGGTGAAGAGGCATTAGAGTGGGTAAACAACTACTTGTTTCAAAGTCGCGAAAAGATAGTTGGTGATAAAGCGACTCGTGCGCTTTTTCCAACTTCAAGAGGCAAGTCTATGACTAGGCAAGCTTTTTGGTATAGAGTTAAAAAATATGCCCTGCAGACTGGAATTCCAAAGTCATTGTCGCCGCATACTTTAAGACATGCATTTGCTACACATCTTTTAAACCATGGGGCCGATCTGCGTGTTGTTCAGATGCTTTTGGGGCATTCTGACATATCTACAACGCAAATATATACGCATGTTGCTACTGCGCGCCTGAAGAATCTCCATGCGGCCCACCATCCTAGAGGTTGAGTATTTATCCTAGGTTATTGGCCGCGTTTCATATAATTCGTTACAATTCGTTAAATTTTAGGTCTTATCTATGTTGTATTACAAAAACCTTGTTTTTATGATTTTCCTGCTTATTAGTCCTGGTATGCTAGCGGCTGATCATTTAGCTATAAATAAGGCACTTGCCAAAATTTTGCCCTCAGGTAAAGTAGCTTCGGTCAGCGACACACCGCTCTCTGTGCTAAAGGAGATTGTGGTCGATGGCTCAATATTTTATTTGAGTCAAGATGGCCAGTATCTATTCGAAGGCGACTTAATTGACCTGAAGGCCGGGGACAATTTGACTGATCAAGCTAGAGCCCGTATTCGAAAAGACATGTTTGCCTCGGTGCCTGTACAAGAAATGATTAATTTTCATGATACGAACAGCAAAAAGCTACAAAGTAAAGTTTATATCTATACTGATATAGATTGTGGTTATTGCCGCAAATTACACCTTGAGGTTCCTGATTTGAATCAGGCTGGGATCGCTGTTAGTTATTTAGCGTTTCCTCGAGACGGATTAAACGGGAATTCTCACTCTAAAGCTGTGAGTGTTTGGTGTGCCAAGGACAAAAAAAGAGCGCTAACGCTAGCTAAGTTAGGTAAAGAAATTGAATCCCTGACATGTGATAGTCCTGTCAAAGATCAATACAACCTTGGAAAAACTATGGGGCTCAGAGGTACGCCAGCTATATATTCCGAGGAAGGGTTTTATTTGGGTGCTTACGCGTCTGCGGAATCTATAGCTATGCAATTAGCCCAGCGCCGTGAGTAAGTGAGGTTGATTGCGTCTCAGTCGTTTTGAGAGATTTTTGTTAAAATGGCTATGGTCTTTTTTTGGTTTGAAGTGAGCTCTATTTTTACTGGGATATAACCTAATTCTTCTGCAATCCATATTTTTATAGTTTTGTCTGGGTTGTTGGTTACTCTAATCATTTTGTCACAAGTAAACTTACCTAGTGTTGTAGTTACCAATTCTGCTTTGTTACGCTGAAATTTATAAAGCTTTTGTTTATGTTTTTTTTGTACTAGATATTCATATTTATTTACTTGATATAGTAAATCTGCTCTTAACTGCGCTTGGTACGATAGTTCATCAAGCACTATTGGATTGTGAGCAAGTGCTAAGTCGGTATCTGAAGTTCTCGCAGTTACTCGATCGAAGTCCAACTCGTAACTCCGTTTGTCTTGTTGAGTTTTGTGAGTGTAGCTGGTTGGAGTGAATTGTCCATTATTGAACTTTCCGGTGCTTATCTGTGTCCGAGAGAGTGATGAAATTAACTTTCCAATACCAGCTGACGAAAGTGTAGATGAGAACTGATAATTACCGTCGTCTTTAATCCAGAAATTCCTTTCGATCATACCTATCTCGATATTTCTAGTGCTCAATTTGTAAGAAGCGCTGTAGCTTTTGAGAGGCTCAAAAGATTGTAGGGAAAAGTGCGCAAATATACAGATAAAGAATATTACGAAGCAATGCATATCTATATGTTAAGATGTACTGTACTACTATGGAAGGTTTATATTCCTCCAGTAATCTTTAGTTTTGTTAGATGAAAAACCTTATGAAGCTCGATCTTGCACGCGTTAAAAGTAATAAAGTTCTTGTGGTTGGGGATCTTCTCCTAGACAGATATTGGATTGGAGATACTAACAAGGTATCTCCTGAAGCTCCTGTGCCGGTCGTCCTCGTCAATGATTTCTTTGAAAAACTAGGAGGGGCAGGCAATGTAGCTGCAAATGCTTCTAGTTTGGGTAGTGATAGTTGCTTGATAGGAGAGGTCGGAAAGGATTCTGATGGTGATAATTTTCTAGCGCTTTGTGAAAGTATATCGATTGATACTGAAATTCTAAGGAATCCGATAAGAGAGACAATTGTTAAGCACAGGATCGTTAGTCAAGGACAGCAGCTACTCCGGGCCGATTTTGAGACGAAACTAGGAGAATCCAATAGTAGCGGTCTGTTTGAAGCGTTTTCGAGGCGAGTTGAGGACTATGATGTAATTGTAATTTCAGATTACGGGAAAGGTACTGTTAAAGATCCCAAGGCTCTCATAGCTCGTGCTAGACAATGTGGTAAGAGAGTTTTGGTGGATCCGAAGGGAGAGGATTTCTCAAAGTATACTGGTGCAGATTTGATTACCCCAAATTTGAAAGAATTTGAGTCAGTAGTCGGAAAATGTGACAACCTAGAGACGCTAGTCTTGAGTGCGAGGAAAATGCTTCTGGACTGCGACTTTGGTGCATTACTAATCACGCGAGGCTGCGATGGGATGACTCTTGTGACTGAAACTGAGGAATATTCCTTCAATGCAAAGAGTCAGGAAGTTTTTGATGTCACGGGTGCGGGTGATACAGTATGCGCTACTATTGCTACGCTTTGGGCGGGCGACGTCACCTTGTCGGTAGCTTGTGAGGTGGCGAATATTGCAGCAGGTATTGTGGTGAATAAATTTGGTGTCGCGACAGTTGCGCTGGAAGAGGTGATGGCCGAACTAAAGTCTTATACAGGAATGGCTTCAGGCTGTTTTTCAATGACAAGTTCAGATATCGTCTCCGCCTTGACCAAGGTAAGGTCAAAAGGGGTTAATGTCGTTATGACGAACGGATGTTTCGATATATTGCATGCGGGACATATTCAATACCTTAATGAGGCAGCAGCATTAGGGGATATTCTTGTGGTCGCGGTTAACGATGACGCTTCGGTTATGCGTTTGAAGGGGAAGGGTAGACCGATTAACGATCTATCTTCGCGCATCCATTTACTAAGAGCGCTGCGCTGTGTGGATTATGTGCTTTCATTTCCTGAAGATACACCTGAACGATTAATTAAGGAGATTAGGCCAGATATTTTGGTGAAAGGGGGCGACTATGAGGTAAAGGACATCGCTGGCTCAGACTATGTACTAGCCAATGGAGGGGAAGTAACGATCTTGAGTCTGGTTGAGGGTCATTCGACCAGCGCTATTATCGACAAAGTATCGAGACAGTACCCGAGGGATCTAGAATGATCTTGGTGACCGGTGGCGCTGGGTTCATAGGCAGTAACCTTATCCGAGAGTTAAATCATCGAGGAGAGAGGAATATATTGGTGGTTGATGACCTGACCGAAGGACAAAAATCGAAAAATTTAATCGATTGTGTGATCAGCGATTTTGAGGATAAAGAAGAATTTATCTCTCAATTGCAAAATGGTAGGTACGACCATATTAAGACGGTTTTTCATCTCGGGGCGTGTTCTGATACTACCGAGTGGGATGGAAAGTACATGATGCGCGATAATTTTAGGTTTTCTCGAGAGCTTTACCAGCACTGTGGCACACGTAATATTCCTTTTGTTTATGCATCTAGTGCCGCCGTTTATGGAGCATCATCTCCGGATACGTGTTCTAACTTGACCGAGGTATTCGATGAAACTGAGGCCAACGAAAGACCGCTTAATATGTATGGTTACTCCAAACTAGTTTTTGATCAATATGTCAGAGCAAATGCCCGCGATAGAAAAAATCTTGTTGTAGGGTTGCGCTACTTTAATATCTTTGGACCTGGTGAAGCGCATAAAAAGTCAATGGCAAGTGTAGTTTATAACTTCAATAAGCAAATAAACTCCACAGGAATAATTGAGGTATTTCGAGCTTCTCATGGTTACCCTGATGGGGGTCATCAGAGAGATTTTGTTCACGTAAGCGACGCTGTAAATATGACCTTGTGGGCTTCGGAGTTGGCACCGTCAGCGTCTAGCATATTTAACTGTGGTTCAGGTGTGGCGAGAACTTTCAATGAACTCGCTGGTCAAGTAGTCGATTTTCACGGCAAAGGCAAGATTGAATATATTGATTTCCCTAAAGGCTTATTGGATTCTTATCAACCTTATACTAAGGCGTCAATGGGTCGCTCGAAAAACATTGGATACTCCCATAAGTTTAAGGGCCTAGAGTTAGGAGTAAAGGAGTATCTTACCTGGTTAAATTCTTAAATATTTTATATACAATTGCATTGTGTTTGGTGACACCATTCTTACTGACACGCGCAGTTGTGAAAAATCATCGCGAATCTGAAAAATGGGTCCATCTAGCGCAGCGAATAGGGTTAGTGGGAATTCGAGGAAGAAGACCTAAAGTTCTATGGATCCATGCGGTTTCTGTCGGGGAGGTTAATGCAACCATACCTTTGTTGAAGCGATTGACGCAAGACTATCCCGAGCATCAAATAGTCTTGAGTACGACAACTGTAGATGGCGCTAAAATTGTCAGAACTCGGCTTTCTAATTTTGTGACTCACGTATATTTCCCACTTGACATTCCGTGGGTTATTTCTCGGTTTCTAAATGAAGTTAAACCCAAGGCTTTCATCATGATCGAGACCGAGCTTTGGCCGAATTTGTTATCGGAATGCGCACGACGTGGTATTCCTTCTCTATTGTTGAATGCAAGATTGTCCGATAAATCGCTAAAATCCTACCAAGGCGTTAAGAGTATTAGTAGGCAGATGATGTCTAATATTACTTTTGTATTGGCGCGAAGTACATCGGATGCAGATAACTTCGTTAGTCTAGGATTATCACGCGATAAGGTGCGTACGGTAGGTAACATGAAGTTTGATTATAACTTTACGTCAGACCTTATTGATGATACTGCTGCTGGTAGTACTTCTGAACACGGATTGACAGTATGTTTCGGTAGTATTCATGAGGGGGAGTTTGGGATTCTTGTCGATGTCATGCTACAACTGCGCGAAAAACTCTCTGGTATTCGGTTTATATTAGCCCCAAGGCATCCTGCGAAATTAGAAAGTTATGTCCGACACCTTAGAAGACTCGGCATTAGTTTTGTGTCTGGTGATTATCAAGCCTACGTAATTCGCGATCGCGTCTTCGATGTTTTTTTAGTGGATTCGATAGGCGAGCTGCTAAAGTTTTATAGTGCCTCTGCCGTTGCGTTTGTTGGCGGAAGTTTAGTACCCCTTGGTGGACAGAACTTACTAGAACCTATTAGTGTAGGAGTTCCTGTAATTACAGGCCCATCTCTTTATAATTTTCAAGAGATCGCCGATGGGCTTATTGCGTTAGATATTGTAGTATCGGTGACCGATGCTACGAGTATGACCGAAGAGATTTGTGATCTCTTGAAAAAGGAACAAAAACGGGAAAGTAAATCGTCGAGAGGCAGAGAATGGCTCGCAAGCAAGCAAGGTGCGACTCAGCAGACTATGGCTGTTCTAAGACTATTTATCTGACCTAATTTGTTTTAAATTAATATTGAGAGGCTCTGATTTAGTTTAATAGCGATTGAATCTCTTGAAACTTTGGGCTCTCTGAGTCATTAACCCATTCAAATAGCACTGATTCAGTGCACGTCATAATTAGGTCTAATCGGCTTAATCGCGAAAGCGCATTCTGATAGTTTTCCATAGTACGGGAGCAGATCGAATCCTCTACAACAAAGACGGTATAATCTTTTGGAAGTAGATCTGCAGCGGTTTGTAATATTGATGAGTGCGCCTCAGTACCTGTTAAAATTATTTGAGGCCGCTCAGCGATATCCACAGCATCTATTATCGTCTGATTTTTATAGGCAGAGAAACTTGTTCTAGCGAAAATGTTTTTTGACTCGACAGACGACAGAATGGATTGTTCAGTAGCACCTAAAGCATGTGGATTTCGCTCTGTCAGTATTATGGGAATATTAAGCATTATGGCGGCCTGTGCCATTAAGTTGGTATTTTTTACTACTCTTTTAATTACTTTGTTTGGGACTGATAGCGCAATGTGTTCCTGAACATCGACTACGAGCAACAGACATTTCTCAGCATGTGCCAAGACATTCATACGGTAGCTCCTCGCGCTTGACCTGGCAGACTAAGTAAAAATTGATAACTGAACAAAATTTATTTGCCTCAGTCCTACTTGGAGGCTAAAGCGGTAGCAAAAATCAAATCGGATGGGGCTAACGTTCCTGTTGCTCTCTTTAGTCTTAGAACTTCTAGCACATAGTCATACTTCGCCCGTGCGTAATCTCGCTTTGATTGAGATAAAAGCTTCTCAGCCGTGACTACGTCGACGGCAGTTCGGTTACCAACCTCAAAACCTGCACGTGTTGAATCGAGTGCAGTAGCTGTAGAAATAACTGCCTGTTCTAGAGCCAATACGGTACTTATCTGACTCATAATCCCAAGGTAGGCTTGTCGAGTTTCTCTCTGTACAGCGCGTCTGGTTGATTCGAGTTGCTCTAGAGTCGCGTTGTGCTTGTATCTTGCCTCTTTCGTTAAAGATAAGGTTTTTCCACCCTCGAATATGGGCATATTAAATTCTACGCCTATATTACTTTTGTGTATTTTACTCGCTCCAAAACGACCCCCTTGTCTGCCATAACCGTGAGATCCAATCACATCTAAAGTTGGTAGGCTCTTCGAAGACTGTCGACGTATTTCTTGCTTCGCAATAGCGCTTGTTAGATTTGCGGACTTCAATACTAGACTATTTTCAACCGCAGTTGCGGCCCAAATTTTTATGTCGGATGGATCCGGAGTTAATAACGGTAATTCTGCAGCTAAGGGCTCTAGGGAAGAATGATAACGCTCTGTTATTTCCCACAATTTCTCTTGCGCGTGGTCGATTAAATGCTTTGCTCGGATCAACTCCGCTGATGCTCGGTCATAACCAGCTCGCGCCTCTTCTAAATCTGTAACAGGGACTAGTCCCACATTGAATCGCTGCTCGGTTTGTCTTAATTGGTCTTGCAATGATTTAGTTTGAGCCTTTGTAAACAGCAAGTTGTCTTGTGCGGCAAGTATTGAGAAATAAGTGTCGGCGACTCGATAGATCAAATCTTGATGGGCTATGATAACTTCTAACTGAGCCTTTTGTACTCTTTTATCCGCCTGGGAAAGAGTTATTATTCTATCGTGGTGGTAGATTGGTTGCGTTAAATTGATACCATAGTTACGCGAGTTATACTTAGTGATTCCATTGGCGCCAAATGACGTGGTTGAAATATCATCTCTCACGCGGTTCGATGATGCTCTTACGGCTATTTTGGGAAAGAATATTTGGGCTCTAGCCTGAGGAACCTTTTCTGCAATTGCTAAAGCGCTCAGTTTCGCCTCTTTGTAAACGGGATCGCTTTCTTCGGCAATTTTTAAAATATTAGCTAAATTTTCACCTGCTGGAGCCGCTGCAGATACGAACAATATCAGTATGATAATGAGATGTTTATAAATTTGTTCCCAACGGAATTTTAAGGAGTCGATTTTAATAAACATTACGGCTTTATTTATCACAGTCTGTAATTTTACGTTTAGTTGCCAGTCGGAGATAATTTCATGGTGTACAAATTTGTTAAAATTCAAATTCCTTTGTGCGCTCGGCGCCGATTAACGAAGTTATCTCTGTCTCAAAAAGACATTCTGCAGTCCAGCCTTTTGCCGCAGTTCGTGTAATTAATGTTGCCTGCATACTAGGGGGCTCGCCTATCATGCAAAACATACGTCCGCCAATTTGAAGTTGCTTTTCTAGCTCGGGCTTTCGACAAGATATTGCACCAGTCAGCATTATAACGTCATACATTTCGTGGACAGTTTGAAGTCCATCAGAATTGTTCACAGTACAGTTCTGGATATTTGCATCTCGTAAGTTTTTCCGTGCTGTTTCGGCGAGAGTTTCATTGATTTCAAATGAAGTGACAGTTGCACCAAGGCTTGATAGTAATGCCGACATATAGCCACTACCGGTCCCAATCTCAAGAATCTGGTCTGTAGTTTTGACACCTAGCGCTTGGGCAGCACGCGCACAAATTTTAGGGGTCATCATTTTTTGCTTGAAGGAAAGCTCAATCTCGATATCCGAGAAAGCTAGCTTCTCGAAGGCTGGCGGTACGAAACATTCTCGTTGTACGCTTTCGCATGCGTTTAGCACCTTAGGATCCAGTACTTCCCAAGTTCTTATTTGCTGCTCAACCATATTAAATCGCGCTGTTTCTTTATTCATTCAGCTATATCTCACACTGTTTAGCATTGGTAATTTGATCCTGATTATTTGCTTGGATTAATTGTTAAAGAGTATTATACATCCGATAGGTATACGAGACACAAATTAATAGAGATCGTTTCTTTGGTTGAGAAATTCCGCTTCGGTGCATTTCTCTAGGTTGCTGTTACGGCTTCTAAAGCCTTGATAATATCGTGGATGTTTTGTTCTTTGCCGCGTGAAGACATAGTAAGTGCCCGTCGCCATTTTTTGGAGTGCGGTTGACCATAAAATAAGTTAATTATATGCCGCGACATGTTCCTCAAAGGAGTACTTTCTGTTAGCTGTTTTTGCATATATTCAATGTAAAGACTGGCAACTTCTGCCCTAGAACGCTGTTTTGAGCCACTTGAGAATAGTTCAGAATCGAATTCCATTAACGAGTACGGATCGGTGTAGGCATGCCTGCCAAGCATCACGCCATCAATTTTATTTAATTGGGTTTTAATCTCATCAAGACTATTTAAGCCGCCGTTTAACACGAAAATAGTATTGGGAAAATCGTCTTTGAGACGATGAACCCAGTCATAGTTTAACGGTGGTACTTCCCTATTTTCCTTTGGGCTCAGTCCCTTTAGCAGCGCTTTCCTCGCATGTATATGGAAGACATTAACTCCATTCTGTATTAATCGCTCTATGAAAATCTTCAGATAGTCGTAACTGTAGATGTTGTCTATACCTAACCGAGTCTTCACAGTCACATCGATATTTTTAGATAATTTACTTGTGAGCAGGCGGACACAGTCATTTAGGACTTCCGGATTCTTCATAAGGCTTGCTCCAAATTGACCTGATTGGACTCGGTTACTAGGGCAACCACAATTTAGATTAATTTCACTATATCCATAGTCAATCGCGATAAGAGCGCTTTCAAGCAGTGTATTGGGATCTGCGCCCCCTAATTGTAAAGCGAGAGGAGCTTGGATTGCCGAAAAATCTAAAAGTTTGTGTCGATCGCCAAAAATTATAGCGTTAGGGGTGAGCATTTCGGTATATAGGCGCATATTAGGCGCTAGTAATGACACCAAATGCCGAAAATGGGTATCAGTTCTGCGCATCATTGGTGCTAAGCAAAGACGCCAAGGCGTCGCGTGAGGTAAAACGTTCACGACTACAGCAAACAAGCGTATTTAAGGATTTTTGCTGTAAAGCTCTTCCGTAAGTAAAAACCTCGCGACTGGGTTATCGCAGATTCGCCTAATTCGCTCGTACTTAATCCTTTAGAGTTGCTATTGCGACCTTTGGGCCTTATCTGTAAATACTCACCTCGCTCACCATGCAATTCAGCAAAGCGTCCCAGAGTTATTAATTCCACGTGTTCCTCCCAGTCACTTCGTAGAATTTTCTCGTCCTCTGTAGAGGGACTCCATATGAACGATCGTCCTACTACTCGCTGCGAAAGCTCTATTCTCGGGTCAGCTTGTATCGGGACCCAAAGGACTTTTTCTAGTTTGCGGAATACTCGTGAGTTTTTCCAGTGCTCACCTGCGCTTCGTTTCAGCGCTGCGCTGCAAACGTGCGTAGATTCTGTAGGGCGACCATCTATCACTGGAATTGTCTTAAGCTCAATCCCAAGATTTTCGAAGTCTGGTAGCGGTAGATTCTTATTTCTCTTATAACCACCCAGAGATAATTCAATTAATTCGCCGACAAAGCCTTTTTTATTTTTTTGATTAGGTGGCACACAAAGATTAAGCGCATCGGCTATCTCGCCTATTCTTTTACCGTACAGGGAACTTGCTTTTGCCAGTAACTCTTCTTCAGTATTAGGGATAGGCGAGCTCATGCTTATGTTTCACCGTTTACTTGGTTAAATATCTCGTCTGGCCTTTTGGTCAGAACGTCGAAGCCAACTTCGGTGACGAGGATTGTATGCTCCCATTGAGCTGACAGGCTTTTATCTTTGGTAACCACAGTCCAATCATCCTGCAAAAGTTTTACATCTCGTTTCCCGATATTAAGCATAGGCTCAATCGTGAACGTCATTCCCGCTTGAAGAACTAATCCCGTATTCGGTGATCCATAATGTAGTACCTGAGGTTCTTCGTGAAATTGTCTTCCGATTCCATGTCCGCAGTAGTCTCTTACAATAGAATAATTTTGGTTTTCAGCATGTTTTTGTATGGCGTGACCGATATCACCAAGCCGAGCACCTGGTTTTACCATTTTAATGCCTATACAAAGACATTCGTATGCTGTTTTGGATAATCTCTCTGCTTTTACTGATGGTTTGCCGACATAGAACATTTTAGATGTATCTCCGTGGTATTCGTCTTTGATGACAGTGATGTCTATGTTGACGATGTCTCCTTGTTTTAATACTTTTCCGGACGGAATACCGTGGCAAACAACATGATTTACCGAGGTGCATATAGATTTAGGAAAACCACGATAATTTAAAGGCGCTGGAATAGCCTGCTGCTGGTCGACTATATAAGAATGACAAATATCGTCTAACTGTTTGGTGGTTATCCCCGGCACGACATGAGGTTCGATCATTTCTAAAACCTGAGCGGCTAATCTCCCTGCAACTCTCATTTTTTCGATTTCTGTGCTTGACTTTATCATTATGTTTCAAATTCCTTGCGCTCGTCAGTTGTTGCAGTGGTATGTTCTATGGTATAAAGCGGCAGCCAAAGTGGCAATAAAGTAATAAAAATTACTCACATGCGTCTAAACCGAGACTTGGGTGTTTACCAACTCACTATGTTTGTAAATTAGTTCTCGGGGCGTTTGGAGGCAGAACCCTAAAAGGAAAAGAATGATATGGCTAATGTTAGTATGCGTACTATGCTCGAATCGGGAGTTCATTTCGGACATCAAACTCGCTTTTGGCATCCAAAAATGGAACCTTATATTTTTGGTGAAAGAAATAAAATCCATATAATTAACCTTGACAAGACTGTTCCGCTATTTAACGAGGCGGTAAAGTTTGTTGAGAGGCTAGCTGCTCGCCCGGGTAGGAAAATACTTTTTGTTGGGACGAAGCGGTCAGCTCAAGAAACAATCACGCGGGAGGCAATCCGTTGTAACATGCCCTACGTGAGTAGAAGATGGCTGGGAGGTATGCTGACCAACTTTAAGACCGTCAAGCAATCGGTCAGAAGACTCAAAGACTTGGAAGAGCAGATCGCCTCTGGTGCATTGGAACTGCTATCGAAGAAAGAAGGACTTACTTTAAAACGTGAAGCCGCTAAATTAGACCTAAGTATAGGTGGTATTAAAGATATGGATTCACTACCTGACGCCATTTTTATAGTGGACGTTGGGCACGAGCGGATTGCCGTAGCTGAGGCAAATAAGTTAGGCATTCCCATAGTAGGTATAGTCGACACCAACAATTCGCCTGATGGTGTCGATTATATCATTCCGGGCAATGATGACGCGATACGCTCGGTTGGGTTATACACTAACGCTATTGCAGATGCCGTGCTATCTGGGAGTCCTGAAGTTATCGATGATGTAGAGGCGAGTGACGACGAGTTTGTTGAGGTCTCCGCTGGCAGTCCAGAAGTGAAAAATACTATTATCGACAGCGAAGCGGGTGGTTCGGAAGCAATCGAAGATCAACAGGCTCCGGAGGAAGTTGTAGACGAACCTCAGGAGGTGTCCGCTTCTATTGCCGCTGAAGATGAAGTAAAAGACTCTGATTCTTAGAAATTATTTGATTTTTTATAGGATAAGGCGTTGCAGATATGACAGTTACCGCAAGTATGGTTAAAGAACTACGCACCAGATCGGGTGCCGGGATGATGGAATGTAAAAAGGCACTAGTCGAAACATCGGGTGATATGGAGGCTGCGATATCACATTTGAGAAAGTCTGGTGCAGCCAAAGCTGCTAAAAAAGCTGGAAGGATCGCCGCAGAAGGCAAAATTTTGATTCTGGCTGATTCAGAGAAGTCCTTTCTGCTTGAGGTTAATAGTGAAACTGATTTTGTAGCCAAAGATTCTAATTTTACTTCATTTTGTGAAGAGGTTGGAACTATGTTGTTAACTAAATCCCCTGAGAATGTTGATGAATTACTCGAGGCCCGGACAGCTTCCGGGGAATCTCTGGAAGAGAAAAGACTGGAGTTAATTTCTACTGTTGGCGAAAATATCAGTGTTAGAAGATTCGTTGCCATTAGGAAATCCGCAGGCTTAATTGATAGCTACGCTCATGGCGATAGGATTGGAGTGTTAGTGGAGCTTGAGGGCGGGCAACCCGGATTAGCGAAAAGTATTGCGATGCATGTTGCAGCGAGTAACCCTCTTTGTATTTTGGAGTCGGATTTAGACAGTGAGCTCCTCGATAAAGAGAAATCTATATTTTTAGCTCAAGCTAAAGAATCCGGCAAGCCCGCGAACATCATTGAGAAAATGGTTGAAGGACGCATGAGGAAGTTTAGGAGTGAAGTCACCTTGAATGGCCAAGCGTACGTTAAAGATCCAGAGCAAACTGTAGGTGATTTGCTAGCTGCTAACAAAGCTCGAGTGATCGCGTTTGAGCGATTTGAGTTAGGCGAAGGTGTTGAGAAAAAGCAAGAAAATTTTGCGGAAGAGGTTCAAGCGCAAGCCCAATCTGCGGCGAAAAACTAACCATAATTGAGAAACTGGCATGGATAAAAAGGCTCCAAGTCTTAAATATAAGCGAGTGTTACTCAAGCTGAGTGGCGAGGCTTTGTTGGGACAAGAGTCATATGGCGTTGATCCGAAAGTCATAGAGCGTGTGTGCGGTGAAATAGCCGCACTGTCTGAAATTGGTGTGCAAATAGCAATAGTCGTGGGCGGTGGAAATATATTCCGTGGTGCCGGACTCGCCGCGGGAGGCATTGACAGAGTCACCGCAGACCAAATGGGGATGCTAGCTACTGTTATTAATGCACTGGCTATTCAAGACTCATTGGAACGAGCAGGGCTATCTGCAAGAGTCATGTCTGCCATAAAAATTAACGAGGTGTGCGAGGACTATATTCGTCGCCGTGCAGTTCGTCATCTAGAGAAAGGGAGAGTAGTTGTGCTCGCCGCTGGAACGGGCAATCCATTTTTCACCACAGATTCTGCCGCGAGTCTGAGAGCAATTGAGGTTGATGCGGACTTGCTTATCAAAGCAACCAAAGTAGATGGTATATACTCGGCAGACCCGAATATTGATCGTGGTGCGTCTAAATACAGTGTGTTGCACTACGATGAGGTGCTTGACCGTAAACTAAATGTTATGGACGCAACTGCTATCGTGTTGTGTAGGGAGAATGATATGCCTCTGAGAGTGGTTGATATGACTGTTAAAGGGACTTTGGTGTCGGCATCACTGGGGGAAGAAGTTGGAACACTTGTAACTAACGAGGGCCGCTATGATTAAAAAAGTAATGGACGATGCTGATAGGCGTATGAAAAAGAGTGTAGAGTCATTCCAAAGTGATTTGTCACGAGTTCGGACTGGAAGAGCGCATCCCTCGTTACTTGAGCATATTGTAGTTGAATATTATGGTGCGGAGACGCCCATTGGTCAGGCGGCTAGCGTCAGCGTTGAGGATGCGCGTACTCTTACGGTCACCGCTTGGGATGCGTCATTGGTGCCGCTCATAGAAAAAGCTATCCTCGAATCTGATTTAGGACTAAATCCCTCCACCGCGGGAACTGTTATCCGAGTGCCTATCCCAGCTTTAACTGAGGAAAGAAGAAAGAGTTTGGTTAAACTTATCAAGGCTGAGGCTGAACAAGCTAAGGTTGCAGTGCGTAACATCCGGCGCGATAGCATTAGCAAACTTAAGGAGTTGAAAAAAGCGAAAGAAATCTCCGAAGACGAGGATAGGGCGGCAGACACGGCTGTCCAAAAATTAACGGATAGTTATGTAAAGAACGTTGACGATATAGTTACAAGTAAAGAACAAGAAATTCTGGCGATTTAAAAAGTTAAGTAAACTATCTATACGGTGGAATTAGTCATTTCTACACTAGATCCAACTCATAAGCTGCCGCGACATATAGCGATCATCATGGATGGTAATGGACGTTGGGCTGAACTGCGAAATCTGAGTCGCGACAAGGGTCATGTGCGAGGCATTGAGGCGACTCGTACTACTATAGAACATTGCGTTCGGCTTGGCATTGAGAATTTAACGCTTTTTGCTTTTAGTACTGAGAACTGGAATAGGCCTGGCAAAGAAGTGGATCACCTTTTAGCATTATTGGCTGAAGCTCTCGAAAATGAATCTTCATTGCTTTTGAAAAATAACGTGAAGGTTAAGATTGTGGGTAACAGGGAGGATTTTTCCGAAGAATTACAACATGCTATATCCAAGCTTGAAATTGCGACACAAAAGAACGAAGGCCTTAGGCTGTTCATTGCGGCAGGCTACGGAGGCAGATGGGATATTACTAACGCGGTGCGGGAGGTGGCGAAGAAGGTCAGCGCTGGCGCCTTAAGTATTTCAAGTATTACCGAGGACAGTTTCTCCGAGTTTTTGAGTTTAGGTAATGTTGTTGATCCGGATTTATTCATTAGGACTGGTGGCGAGCAAAGAATAAGTAATTACCTTTTATGGCAACTTGCGTATAGTGAGCTCTACTTTACTGATTGTTTGTGGCCTGATTTCAGCGAAAAAGAGTTAGAAGCCGCTATAAAGAGTTATTCGGGAAGACAAAGAAGGTTTGGCTTGATTGGCGAATAAGCAGAAACGAGATGATAACGCTCCGCTAATTGGAAGTAAGCGGGGTATGGGGAGGGGAGATGTTTAAGGCGAGAATTCTTACTAGCACTGTCCTACTCTTCGGTGTGTTTGGAGTAACTTACTTGGCCTCTAACGCAGTTGCTTTGGTAGTATTCACGGGAGTGTTATTTTTGTCTGGTTTGGAGTGGGGCGCCATATCTGGATTGCGATTGTTTAGAACACGTTTGAGTTTTGCGATTTTGTTGTGCGTTGTATCTTATTTAGGGATGTACGGACTATCTTCTGAGTTTGATTCGACTGCCCAATATTGGCTAGGTTTTTATTGCTTCCTGTTCTGGGGTGGTGTGTCAGTTTGGATTTATTGCTACCAAAGCGGAAGAGTACCTGCTGTGAAGAATCAGTTAGTATTATGCTGTCTAGGACTACTCGTTCTTTTGCCGTTTTTTCTTTCAGTTGTTTTAATTTGGCATTTGGGGCCGATCAGTTTTTTAACTTTAATATTAGTAGTTAGTGCGGTCGATGTGTTTGCTTTTCTGGGAGGCCGGAAGTGGGGTAAATCGCAGTTTGTCTCTCTAGTAAGTCCAGGTAAAACGTGGGCTGGTGTTAAATTTGGATTTTTGGGCGCTTTCGTAGCGGGCAATTTATTTTATTTGATTTTTGAAGAGTTCCTATCGCTCAAATTGCTTCTTTACTGGAATCTGACTCTCATTTGCACTATCTTCGCTTCGATATTGGGGGATTTATTGGAAAGCTTGGTGAAGCGATTCGGGAATATTAAAAATAGTGGTGTCGTACTTCCAGGACATGGTGGATTGCTTGACCGAATAGATAGTCTATGCGCCGCAGCCCCGATCTTTTTATTTTTTAATTATATGTTTATTGGTTCTTAAACTATGCCCAATTTAACTATCTTGGGGTCTACAGGAACAATCGGTGTCAATACATTGGATGTCGTCAGTAGGTTGCAAGGGCAATTCAAGATTTTTGCGCTGACTGCTAACATTAATTTCACAGCCTTAGCAGAACAATGCTGTATTTGGAAGCCCCGTTATGCTGTCCTTGCAGATGAGGCCGCCGCGAATAGCCTAAGGGAATTGATCAAAGATGATGTGCCTGAGACCGAGGTTCTTTTTGGTGTCGAAAGTTTGTCGTGGGTTTCTGCGCACGATGAGACCGATTATGTGATGGCGGGGATTGTGGGGGCGGCTGGACTAATACCAAATTTATCAGCCGCCAAAGCAGGCAAGCGCTTGTTGCTGGCAAATAAAGAATCGTTGGTTATGTCGGGTAAGCTACTCATGGATGCTATATCGAGCTCTGATGGGGAGCTTTTGCCTATTGATAGCGAACACAATGCTATTTTCCAATGCCTACCTAAAGGGTTAGACGGTAGAGTGAGTAGCCAGGGAGTCGATAGTATACTTCTGACCGCGTCTGGAGGGCCGTTCAGGAAGACGCCGGCTCGCGATTTGGAGTCAGTAACGCCCGAACAAGCTTGCGCTCATCCAAACTGGGTCATGGGAAAAAAAATCTCTGTTGATTCTGCTACCATGATGAATAAAGGGCTAGAAATCGTTGAAGCGTGTTGGCTTTTTAATACCAGCCCTGAGAATATTAAGGTAGTGGTCCATCCGCAGAGTATCATCCACTCAATGGTGCAATTCGTTGACGGATCCGTGGTGGCTCAGTTAGGACAGCCAGACATGCGCACCCCTATAGCGTATTCTTTAGCGTGGCCTGATCGTTGTGAATCTGGCGTTGAAAATCTCGACATGTACTCCATAAGTCGGTTGGATTTTGAGAAGCCTGATTACGATAGATTTCCGTGCCTTCGTTTAGCCGGAGAGTCCTTTAGCAGAGGTGGTACCGCGCCAACAATTCTAAACGCAGCTAACGAGATTGCCGTTCAAGGGTTCCTTGATAAAAGGTTGCGGTTCACGCAGATTTCGCAACTAGTTGAATATGCTTTAGAAAAGATCTCGATCACGGAAGTGATTAGTTTGGATGATGTTTTAGAAGCTGATGCGGAGGCGAGAGAGGTTGTGGAGGCGCGGTTGAGGGTCGTATCACAATGATAGCATCAATCGTTTTTTTTGTAATTGCGATCAGCCTGCTAGTTGGCGTTCATGAATGGGGACATTATATCGTCGCAAAAAGAGCCGGGGTTAAAGTGATTCGGTTTTCCATAGGTTTTGGTCCTAAATTGTTTACTCGTTATTCTTCTGAAACTGAGTTCTGTGTGTGTGCGATCCCTCTTGGTGGTTATGTGCGGATGTTAGATGAAAAGACTGATGAAGTTAAGAAAAATGAAATAGGTCGCGCGTTTAACCAACAATCGCTCGGGGCGCGCACTGCGGTCGTATTGGCTGGGCCTACTATGAATTTCATTTTTGCGATATTTGCTTATTTTTGTATGTTGTTAATGGGTTTTACTACGCCGAGAGCTATTATCGGGGACGTTGAAACCGGTTCCCTGGCACATAGCGCAGGCTTGCAAAAAGGTTACGAAATATCGGCCGTGAATGGCGTTAGCGCAGTCACGTGGGAAGATGTGATGAGGAGAACTCTCGATTCCGCGATGACTCAGGGATCCGTTACTTGGCGAGTCGCATCAACTGATGGTTTGACCAAATTGGTTGCACTTAATGTACCTCTTGCAGTAATAGACCAAATCTCTGATAGCGACTTCTTGTCTGTTCTTGGAATCGGACCATTTATTAATTCGTTAAAACCCTCGATAGCTACTGTATTTGCTGGCGGCGCTGCAGACC
>CACEAA010000023.1 GCA_902557415.1 uncultured Pseudomonadota bacterium
TTTTAGATTATTATAGTAAATAGACATCAAATTGTTTAACTCTGACCTACATATGGCCTACAATTCACTTAGCGATGCTTAATGACTAAATGTAAGTTAATGATTTTAGTTAAGAAGAGAGTTTTAGAGCAAGGGACTGAAAATCCTTGTGTCGGTGGTTCGATTCCACCCCTGGCCACCATATCTTAAATAGCTTTTAGTAAATCCCTTCAATGAATTTTTCTATAGAAAAAATTGATTCTTGGGCGTTTCAAGACCAAGATGGTGCCTCAAGGTCCGACCCAAATATTTATGTCTGAACAAGCCTCGCTTTTGTAACTCCGGTACAACGAGATCCACGAAATCATCTAATCCTTGGGGAAGAAAAGGAAACATAATATTAAAGCCATCGCACGCTCCACCTTCAAACCACTCCTGCATCTGATCAGCGATGGTTTCGGGAGTTCCCGTGATCTCTAAGGACGAAAAACTTCCCCCAACCTGTCGAGCTAACTCGGCTACGGTGAGATTATCGCGCCTTGCCATATCAATCATTTTCTGACGGCCAGACTGTGTGGCTTCACTGGGTGGAATCTCAGGTAGCGGTCCGTTAGGATCGAACACCGAAGCGTCACAACCTAGAAGAACACTAAGTGACGCTATACCGCTATCAAAGTGTATTAACGAATCTAACAACTCTTTTTTGTCGATCGCTTCTTGCTGTGACTTCCCTACAACAACAAAAGCACCCGGAAGAATCTTTGCGCTTTTAGGATCGCGTCCGATCTTGGACATCCTCGCTTTAATATCCGAGTAATACGATTTCCCATCCTCAATTGTATTCGCCGCACCAAAAAGAACTTCAGCTGTTTCCGCTGCAAGTTGGCGACCAGCTTCGGAAGCGCCAGCCTGCACTATCACTGGCCAGCCTTGAATAGGCCGCGCAATGTTCAGTGGCCCCCGAACCTTTAAGAATTTCCCATGATGATTAAGAATGTTCAATTTTTCAGGGTCAAAATAAACTCCCTTTTCAACATCTCTCATAAAAGCATCATCGGCCCAAGAATCCCAGAGACCTGTCACTACGTCATAAAATTCTCTAGCTTTAAGATACCGTTCATCGTGAGAAGCATGAGAATCGAGCCCAAAATTACTCGCTTCATGAGGGTTATACGAGGTCACAATATTCCAACCCGATCGACCGTCACTAATATGATCGAGAGACGCAAATTTTCGAGCAATATGGTAGGGATCATTGTAAGTGGTAGATGCGGTCGCAATGAGACCAATTTTTTCAGTCGCAACCGCTAGGGCAGGTAAAAGCGTTAGAGGGTCAAACGAAGAAACGGTAGCGCTGCGCTTTAACGCCGCCATAGGCATGTTGAGAACCGCGAGATGATCCGCCATAAAAAAAGCATCAAAGCACCCCCTCTCTAGCGTCTGGATAAAAGACTGATAGTGCCTAAAATTAAAATTAGCATCTGGATATGAGTCAGGATACCTCCATGCAGCTGTATGCAGACTTACGGGCCGCATAAACGCACCTAGATGCATTTCTCTTTTTCTCTCAACCATACTTACCGTAACCTATTCTTAAAATCTTTATCTCTGTTCATACTTTAAAGATTCTTTGCGAAAAATACATCAAAAAAACTACTGTCAGAGGAACGTTTTTGAAAAAATATCCAGCTTGAGCGCCTTTTAAGCTAGCATAGATCTAATAGTATTTTTATTTGAAAATATCCAGACAGAGGGGGCTGCAATGCACGTACAACAAATTGGACAAGTAGTTGTCAAAGCTACTCAATTTATAAATCCTACGCAGGTCGAGATCACTCAACACGGTATTCGCAATGATCGATTATTTGCTCTGGTCGAAGCCACTGACAAGTTCGTGGGATCCTCGGAGCATAGTGAATTTATTCCTCTGAAATTCAGTATGGCATATGGGAGTTCAGATCTTACGCTAGAACTTCCTGATGGTCGAATCATCAAAGAGCCCACCAACTGTAACACTCAGACTTTTGGAGTGGAGCATGCGGGTCTTCGAACAATTGAGGTCGCGGAAATAGGAGGGCCTTGGACAGAAATATTAACTGAATATTCTGGAAGACCGATAAGACTGGTGAAATGCTTATCTCCCGGCGGCGCTATCGACGTTTTTCCCTTAACCTTTGCTACAACCGGTTCGCTGCGGAGACTTGAAAGAGAGGTTGGAGAACCGATCAATCCTGCGCGATTGCGCGCAGGTTTGATTATCGCAAACGAAATCGAACATGAAGAAGATAACTGGGCCGAGAAAAATTTAACCATCGGCTCAGTAATAATCAAAGTCAGGACAGGAGTTCCGCGTTGCCAAGTTGTGGGATTCAACCCAAAGGGGGGCAAACGTGATCAGGATATTATGAAGGCTCTAGTAAAATATCGCGCAAAAGTAAACCTGCCTGATGGGTTACTACCCAATTATGCGACGCCGGGGTTTGCTACTTATGCCGAAGTCGTTAAAGAGGGCATCATTAAGATTGGGGATAAAGTAGAATTGGTCGAATGAGATAATAAATATAGAATCTAGGTATTAAACGAATAAAGGCGTAGAAAATAATGGGGCTACTTCAAGATGGACAGTGGGTCGACCAATGGTATGATACTAAAAGTTCTGACGGAAAATTTTTAAGGGAAGACTCACAATTTAGGCACTGGATTACCTCGGATGGCTCAGGGGACTCTAGCCAACCTAATAACTTCCCAGCTGCAACCGATAGATATCATCTTTATATATCTCACGCGTGTCCATGGGCCCATCGCACGGCCATATTTCGTGCTCTGAAGGGCCTTGAGAAAATAATTTCTATGTCAGTCGTACACTGGTACATGGGTGAACAAGGATGGTCGTTTCAGCACGACGACAACGCTCACGGTGACGAAGTGAACAACGCGAAGTTTCTGCATCAAATTTATACTTCAGCTTCCCCGAATTATAGTGGACGCGTTACGGTGCCTGTACTTTGGGACAAAGAAACAAGTACGATAGTGTCAAACGAATCCTCCGAAATCATTAGAATGATGAACAGCTCATTTGATCATCTAGGAGCATTCCCAGAGGATTTTTATCCTCAAGAAAAGCAAAAGGAAATTGACTCTTTAAACGACAGAATTTATACCGCCGTCAATAATGGCGTATATAAAGCTGGCTTTGCGACTACTCAAGAAGCATACGAGCAAGCAGTAACGTCACTCTTTGAGACTCTCGATTGGCTTGAAGAAAAATTACGAAGACAAAAATACCTCACAGGAACGGAGTTAGTTGAGTCTGACTGGAGATTGTTCACTACCCTAGTGCGTTTTGATGCCGTGTACGTAGGCCATTTTAAATGCAATATTAAAAGGATTGCCGACTATCCTAACCTATCACGATACCTAAGCGACCTGCTCGACTATCCAGGAGTTTCGGCAACGATACAGATGGATCACATAAAAAATCATTACTACGGTAGTCATCCGTCGATTAATCCCTCAGGTGTAGTTCCAATCGGACCGACATTAGACTTCTAGAAAGACCTCAAAGCTGTGCTTGATCCTGCTTTGTAACTCAGTCGATATAGGTTTCGCCAGTTATTGGCGCTATCGTCCTTCGGACCTTGGCTAATTTTCTTTAAGACGCAGGTCGGCTGTATCCTCCATCTACTCCGTTTGGGCTCAAAACTAGTTGCCATAAATCTAAATTACGGGCTCTAAAAAGCCCTGCAAACATCAAAAGGTAATAATTCCAAAGCCTATAAAATCGCTGATCGTACTTTCTAGAGTACTTCTCCCAACACTCAACGAAATTCTCCTGCCAAGCGAGAAGAGTCTTATCGTAATCTGCACCAAAGTTGTGCCAATCTTCAAGCTTCAGCGTGCCTTCAATGGCGGTTGAAATTCTAGAGATTGTGGGAACCTCACTATTAGGAAAAATATATTTCGCTACCCACGGATCAATTCCGTTCGTTTTATAACTTAACCCAATAGTCTGAATAAGAGCTAGTCCATCAGTATTAAGATGCTGTCGAATATATCTCATATAATATTTATAGTTTTTCCGACCGACGTGTTCGAACATTCCAAGCGATACTATTCGGTCAAATTTTTCGCAGTCCTCTAAAGCCCGATAGTCCTGTATCCTAATATCGACAGGTAACCCCGCGCATCTCTCTCTAGCCATGAGTCCTTGCTCACGAGATATGGTCACGCCAGTCACTTTGGCCTTACGGACTTGGGCGGCGTACTCAGCAAAACTGCCCCAACCACAACCTATATCGAGCACGCGCATGCCCTCTTTAATTCCTAGTTTGTCGCAGACTAATTTAAGCTTCTTCTCTTGCGCAATATTTAGATCTCGGGAATCTTTCCAAAAAGCACACGTATAAACCATACGTTCACCAAGCATATCTCTATACAAATCGTTATCTAGATCATAGTGCTGCAGAGCGACCAATTTAGAGCGGCTAATACTCTGTAAGTTCTTGAATGTTGCAGCGAGGCCGCAGAACAACTTGGGGAAATTTAGGACATTTTGCTCAATTCGTAACCTAGCCAATCGGTAAACAAGTTGGTCGACTCTAGACGCGTCCCACCAACCATCCATATAGGCCTCGCCAAAACCCAATGTTCCAAAAAGTCCAACTTTCCTCCAAAAGCGACTGTCACGGATCTGAATATCCCACGGCTCATTACCACCGATAGTGATTCCCGCTCGCCATAATAGCTTTTGATAATAATGCCTTGACGACCTGCCTATCACATCTAGCTCATTAAACGAATTCGCGTTCTGCTGCTTCAAAAACATAAGAGCTCCCCACTAATGCTTTTAAATATTATTTGAACCTATCCTAGTTCACATACAAAAAACAAGACATTTGGTCATATGTCCGCAAACTAAACACAGTGAGTGTTAACCGAGATACCCATAAATCTGTTAAAATTCATAATCATAAGATAATTTAGGATAAAAACATGACCGTACCAGTTAACGGAATTGCGCATATACAACTTACGGTAAATACACCCGAACTATGCATTCCTTTTTGGGAAAAGCTTTGTCACTTCTTGGAAATGGAAACTCTCGTGAAAAACGCAGATACGGTCTACTGCATCGGAAGCCGCACTGGGATAATGGTAGTAGGAGTGCCTGAAGGGAAAGATAGAAGGTCTTTTGATCAATATTCAGTTGGCCTCCATCATTTATGCTTTCGGGCGCGCAGTGAGCAAGATGTCAATGAAATCTATCAATTTGTGATCGAAGAACTTAAACCAAAAATTATTCGCACACCGGAGCTAGGTGGCTGGGCGGAAGGCTACTATTCATTCTTGTTTGAAGACCCCGATGGCATAAGGGTCGAATTTAACTTCGTCCCCGGCAAGGGCCATTTTGGCGAGTCTGGAAGACTCGGACCTCAGGGTGACGGACCGGCAAGCGACTACTCAGGTAGGGGTTTTGACGCATAAACACCGTGTGGATAAAGTATACAAAAAATTTGCGCCTACGAACAAAAAGGCCAAAACTTATACCACTGCCTGCATCTAAGTCGTGTCTCACACGTTGCTAGCTGAGACCCATACTTGTCAGAAGTCTTGGCAACCTTATCCGCTACTTTCAAAAGTCGCGGTTTTTTATTGTAGCTTCCGCTTCTATATCCCCCGTGTCCTTCGTGGTACGCAAGATACATTTCTTTCGGATTCCATTTTGAAATCCCTAGTCTTTTATTAGTACGATGGTTATACCAGCCAATAAAATCTAACGCATCCTTCATGTCAGTTCGCCCTCTAAACAGTTTTCCACGTTCATTCTGGTACTCACTCCAAACAGGGTTCTGTGCCTGAGCGTAGCCTTTAGCCGAGGATCCCCTGCCTAGTGGAATAACTAGGAACCACTTGAATGGCGGCTTAGCATGACTTCGATAACTCGATTCCTGCTTCACAAAGGCCATCAAAGTTTGCTTGGGGGTACCCCATTTTTTCTGTGCGGCCGATGCATAGTCGTACCACTTGGGGTATTGGTCAAATACGGCACATAGATTACTCTGATTATTTGGCGGGGGTGTCGCACAGGACGAAACAAACAAAACCATGGCAATTGAAAAAGCTAATTTAAGCATAATTAGTTTCTAGCATATCGAATATTTTTCAGAAAACCCCCATTGAATTGACTCATCTGCATAAGTCACATCAAGACCTAGCAGCCATCGATTTTCGTAAAATCGGGCATTCTTTTATTGAAAAACGCATCTATTGCCTCTCGGTTCGCCGGGGATCCCATAAGTCTCGTATATGCCTCAACCTCTCTACTGTGCGCACGGCGCCCTAGCTTATACTTCCCTGATTCTAACATGAGTGCCTTGGTTTCCACTAAAGATGAAATCGGGTTGGTAGCTATCTTCGCCGCAATCTTCATCGTCTCATCCATTAATTCCGCTGGCGCTAGCGAGCGCCATGCAAGACCCAACTCCACCGCTTCATTGCTGGTAATCCAGTCACCGGACATCAATATATATGCCGCATTTTGCCAACCAACCTGCTGCGGGAAAAGGCCACTACTCCCTGCTTCAGGCGCTAAACCTAACTGAGGAAACGGTGCACGCAGCCGAGCTTTTTCAGAGATCAGAACTAAATCACAATAAGCAAGTAGCGTCATTCCAATGCCCACTCCTACCCCATTAACTGCAGCTATAAGGGGCTTATTAAACGCCGCTAATACGTCTAAAAATTCTGGAAAGTCGGTAGGCTCTTTGGTACCTTTGATCTTTCGTCTCATGTCCTCTAAGTCGGCCCCTGCGGAAAATGCTTCGCCGGCACCAGTCAAAACGACTACGGCAATATTTGAATCAACTTGAGCCGCACTCAATGCTTCACGCGTTTCAGCAAATTGCTGGTAATTAAAAGCATTAAGTTGTTCAGGCCGATTAAACTCAATTAGTCTAACGCGGTCAAAGTCTTTTGTGCTTAATGCCATTTAATTCATCCTATCAAGCTTATCGGAAAACTCCGTCATAAAGCTGTATCAGATCGGGAGAGGACTCGTGCGACCGAGGAGCATTAGTCCGCGAAAATTTGACTAACTCTAGCTCAGTATCTATCAATTCACGGGCCTGAATAGTTGCAACTCTGTCATATACCAACTCAGTATGGTTATCAAACCAATGTCGCGCTCCACTAAAACCTATAAACTCGACATTACCTCCCTTCCGTGCAATCGACTCAGCTTGGAGACGACAGTCTCGTGCCTTTGTAATGCGATCCTCTAAACCGTGAAATAACAAAACCTTTGTATGCGGGGGAAACCTGCCGGAGTCAGCTAGAGTGCCAATTCCACAATACGGATAAAACAAAAATGCCGCCTTAAAATTATCAGCGTTCAAATCGAGAGCGTTTTTTTTATGGCTAGTAGCTACTAGAGTCAAAAAATCAGAGACGGACCAACCGCCATGTGACCACCCCATTAAAATGGTTTTAGTTTCGTCGACATCCGATCGCGCCCAAATATTGGGCAAAATTTTAGCTAAGTCTGTTGCTCGATCGTAGCCGGGCATAAGACTCCCAGTGCAAACTTGGGTTCTCATCACGCTTTTTTTCGTTATACCCCTAGCTGCAAAGCTATCTATATATAAAACCGCGTACCCTTGTTTTAATAGCCTTTTTTTCCAACGAGTATGATGCGGATGCCAGTTCAGGCAACCTGGGAGTAAAATAGCTAAGGGATTCGCAGCGCCGGAACGGGGGGTGCTAAGCGACACAAAAGAGGTTAAGTTATCCTCTCGATCATTGGAATAGCAGTTGCCGCTAATAGCAGCCAAGATAATTCCAAATAATATAAATTGATATCTTAAATTCATAAATTGCCGTTTTAATCTCAGCTAAGCACCAACAAGGTACGATGCTAATATTCACACATCCTTTTATAGAAAATCAAAGAAATGAGATACCATGGATAAAAATAAAAAATAACGAGAATCATTATGCTCAACAAAGCAAACTGGTATTTTGACTTTATTTCGCCCTACGCGTACCTCCAATTCAAACATTTTCATAAATTGCCCGAGTCGCTTGAAATCTCACTACACCCGATTTTGTATGCTGGACTTCTGGCGCACTGGGAAACAAAAGGCCCCGCAGAAGTGCCGGAAAAAAGACGCCAAACATATCAATACTGCCACTGGTATGCGCAAAAATTAGGGGTAGCATTCAAAACACCTCCGGCGCATCCGTTTAATCCCCTCAAACTACTCAGACTCGCTATAAGCCTGGGAGCCTCACACGAAATAGTGGAAACAATTTTTGACTATACTTGGGGCGAGGGAGGCGACGTACACACAGATGAAGGGTTTCTTATATTATGCAAGAAACTGGGGGTAAGTGATGCTAATTCGTCCATCTCATCCGAATCTGTCAAAGAGGTGTTAAAAATGAATACCGAGAATGCTATAAAGGATGGGGTCTATGGAATTCCGAGCTTTGTACACAATAAAACCGTATTCTGGGGATTTGACTGCACGGATATGTTTGTCGAAATGCTGCAAGAGCCCAGCCTGCTTTTAACCTCAGAAATGCAGAGGCTAGCAAACCTGCCGACAGCGCAAGTACGCAAAGAATCTAAGCTTGGTAATTAGCTTCCATGCCGAATAGAATGTCGACTCCTGAAAGAGAGAATTTTCTGTCGGAAGTGCAGGTGGGGATTGTTGGTATTGACGAAAAGAATCGTTCGCCAAGAATTGTGCCTCTGTGGTACAGTTTTGATCCAAATATCGGAATTACCATAATAGTCAAAGAATCCTCTAAAAAGCTTAAGCTCCTAAAATTAGCTATGCGATTCTCACTATGTGTTCAAAAAGCAACTCTTCCCTACAAACATGTGAGCGTACAAGGACCCATAGTCGACGTTAGACCGTGTAATGATCAAATTGATCTGCCAAAAATGGTTTATCGCTATTTAGACAAGATTGCAGGTGCAAAATACCTGAACGCACGACCCCCTGAAAAATCTGTCGTACTAGTGATGAAGCCTGAAAAATGGATCACTGCCGATTACACATGAATCTCACCCTGAGACAAACCTTCACAACTAATTCACGCCGAAAATGTTATAATTTTTTTGTAAAATTAAGGTAGACAAGGGGAGGTGTGCTATCGATTGAAACTATAATATAAGGAATAAACCTAATGCTTAGAATAAGTACATTAGCGCTATTTGCCCTAGGTGTCATGACATCAATGTCGGCAAGTGCGTTTGATGCTGAAGACCATCTGGCATGGATAAAAGCAAATCAAACAGCCCAACCGCAGTTCGTTGAAGGTGATGTCATCACCTATGACAAAGCTGATCTAATTCGTCCTTTCATACCGAAAGAGCAACAAGACGATCTTATTTTCCCTGGTATGGAAATGACCATAAAAGATGCTGGCGATTTAAGCCCCGCGGAAGCATTTCAAACCGCGACAAAAAAATACTATGGTACCGCCACTCTCGCCGACAACGGTGCGATTGGTAATTATCAAGCCGGGATGCCCTTTGACCCACAAAAATTTACAGCAGGAAGTAAAGACGACGGCTGGAAGCAAGTTTGGAACTGGACTTTCAGATGGAACAACGATGGACTGAAAATCAACGATGTTCACTGGGTTTGGGTTCGTAAAGGTGGGGACCACGCTAAGCACGAGGTAATGTCGACCTCGGGTGGGAAATATTCAGAATATTACACTGGCGGTGGTACTTTTGAGCGTGTGCTAGCCGGTCCTTACCAGCGAGTTATCATGTCGCATAGGGCTGACCTACCCGAATCCGATTATCGGATGAACAACGGAAAAGGCTTCGCGAAAAACACAAACTTCCGGGAATACACAGGATTCACGTCTCCGTTTGACATTGCTGGTACGGCGTTTTTAATCCTTCGCTACGACGACGTAATGAAAGCAGATGATTCATGGGCTTACATACCAAGTCTCAGAAGAGTACGGCGTATTTCAGTAGAAGTTAAATCCGACTCACTATTAGGTACCGACCATACATTAGAGGACTTTTATGGATTTAACGGTCGCCCGATGGAGCACACTTGGGAATATGTGGGAACCGCAAATCTGCTAGCGGTAATTCGATCCAAACATACTGATACCGTATTTTATGGCCCGAATGGCTGGGCGCCAAAAGATGACTGGGCTCTGCGTAAAGTGGATATCTTGAGGATGTACCCTGGAAGAGCTAATCATCCTTACTCAACGAAATTCATTTATATGGACCGTCAATCTACCGAGGCATTGTATGCGAATGCTTTCGATAAAGCAGGCGAACTTTGGAAGATCTGGCAAATTCAAAAAAGCTGGACAGAAGATCCACAGTACGCTGCACAAAGAGAAAAATTTAAAGGCGACGTCACTAATCCTGGCACTCGTGTTTTAAGCTTCCAAAGTATCAATGTGATTGATAAACAAAATAATCGAGGAACATTAGTTCCATGTCGAGGGGTTAGTTATCCTGACACCACAATCAAAAAAGTAAAGCGTACCCACGACGTTAACTACTTAACCGAAGGCCGTTAACATTATATTATTCGGTGCTCAGCGTTTTTCTGGGCACCGAATTTAATTTCATCAACCTTTAATGATCAAATCCCATAATCCTACAAGCGAATCATCCCCCTGCCGAAAGTATCGCGAAAAAATTCTCTTCATGACATAGTGAGGCTTCTTCGAATCTATAATACTATCTGTCTAGTAAAATAATTATCACGTGACCTTTAAAGAGGATATTTAGTCTAATGAAAAAGACATATGAGGATGCTGAAAAAGCTCTAGCTGGAGTGCTAACAGACGATCTAACAATAGCAGCGGGCGGGTTTGGTCTATGCGGTATTCCAGAAAATTCAATCAAAGCAGTTGTTAATTCAAACATTAAAAATATTACTATTGTAGGCAACAACGCTGGAGTAGATGACTTTGGTATGGGATTACTACTCAAAAATCGACAGGTTAAAAAAGTCATAGCGTCATATGTGGGTGAAAATAAAGAATTTGAAAGACAAGTGTTAGCTGGAGAGTTAGAACTGGAACTAAACCCCCAAGGAACTTTAGCTGAACGACTAAGGGCTGGAGGAGCTGGAATCCCAGGTTTTTTCACGCGAACCGCGGCGGGTACTAAGCTGGCTAAGGGAAAAGAAATAAAGATTTTTGACGGAATTAATTACGTAATGGAAACGGGAATAAAGGCCGATGTTTCTATTGTAAAAGCATGGAAAGGTGACCCTGACGGCAACTTAGTCTACAGAAAGACGGCGAGAAACTTCAACCCCATGATTGCTACTTGCGGAAAGATCTGTGTGGCAGAAGTGGAAGAGTTAGTGGGCGTCGGGGAACTTGATCCCGACCAAATTCACACACCAGGGATCTACGTTAACCGGATATATCAGGGGAAAAGTTACGAGAAACGTATCGAATTTCCTACGACAGCCCAATCCGATACTAAAGGTGTATCAGCTGGGCGTGAACTGATGGCGAAGAGAGCCGCCGAAGAGCTCAAAGATGGATTTTATGTCAACTTAGGGATAGGTATACCAACGCTAGTGGCTAATCACGTACCAGAAGGCATTAATATTACTTTGCAGTCTGAAAATGGGCTGCTGGGTATAGGTCCTTTCCCAGAGGAAAGTGAGATTGATGCAGATTTAATAAATGCCGGGAAACAGACCATATCTGCCAATAGTGGAGCAAGTTTTTTTTCTAGTGCGGAATCCTTTGCAATGATCAGAGGTGGTCACATCGATCTCTCAATTTTAGGCGGCCTAGAGGTAGGAGCAAATGGAGATCTTGCTAATTTCATGGTCCCAGGGAAAATGATTAAAGGTCCTGGAGGTGCTATGGACCTGGTATCAGGCGTGAAACGGGTAGTAGTACTTCTAGAACATACCGCAAAAGATGGAAGTCCAAAAATACTAAAAGAATGTAGCCTTCCAGTCACAGGCAAGAATGTTGTAGATTTAATCATCACTGATCTATGTGTCTTTGAAGTTTTACCAGATGACAGAGGACTAAAACTAGTGGAGCTCCACGCCGGAGTTAGCTTAGACGATGTAGTAGCCAAAACCGGTTGTCAGTTTTCTACGTGAATAAGCTTGTATCAGCCACGTCAGGCGCTCCGTGCAGTCTTTGATAAGTGCTGTTGCTAAATTTTACTTAAACTCTAACCTTCAGTGTGCTGTATAACCGTATCACCAGAGAATCCCAGCTGTATCCTTGACCCTAATTGCAGCACCCAATGAATGGCAGCACGTGCGTTAAAGCGCTCGACAAACTATAATCAATCGTTAAAAATTACTTATATAGTATTCGGGGGAAGCAAAAAAGTGGCAAAAAATACTGAAAATAAATTTGTATCATCCCCTAATGATAGGGAACTTATAGCGGAGTTTAAACAGAACCCAATCGGTCACCACAGTCCGGAGCTACAAAGACTCCTCAACAAATTTCGTGGTGTCCCTATGGAAGATAAATTCTGTCTGCTAGTCATCAAACCAAATCGACTTTGGCAACTTGCCAAGACATCAGGGATGGCTGGTAAGCAAGTGCAAAAGTTACCAAAAACCTTCACCAGCCAATCTGATGCGGAATGGTATGTTTTCCGAAAAAGATGGAAGTCTTTAACGGGAGAGACGCTTAAACCTTAAATCACTTATTAAGACCGTCGAGGTTTATTCGGTTAAAATATAATGAGGACCTTTTAAAATGACGATGAAAATAACCGCCTACGCTGACCGAACTAGCGTCGCACCAGAAGAAACAATTAACTTCATGGTTAACTGCCGGGCCAGTAACTTTAAGGCCGACTTCGTCAAACTGATATGCGGCGATCTAAATCCGGATGGTCCAGGATATAAAGAACGTCCGATCAAAACAAAAGCGAATGGGACGTATCCTGGAAGACGGCAAGTTATTCATTCAGGTTCTTTTATACAATTGGATGAAAGCGAGCACTTTAATTCTCTAGAAAATTTCACGTTACAGGCATTTATTTGGCCAACGCTGCCTGAAAATGGCCAGCAGACTATTATAGGAAATTGGTCCCACGAGAATTCAAACGGAGCCTACCTATCGGTTGGCGGCCAAAACCGTGGTCTAACGCTAACGCTTGGATTCGGTAAAGGTAAACTTGAAGAATTCGCTACGGGAAAAAACCTCTTACCCAGGAACTGGTACTTCGTAAGCGCTACCTATGATGCAAAAACGAAAAGCGTGTCGCTAACGCAAGAAGCATTGCATAATCACGCAAAAATTAATGACTCTACTAAAAAGAAATATAAAGTTCGTAATCGTGGGATGAAAAACTGTAAACGAGTGGCAACTATAGGTGCTAAATTCTTAAAGTTCGATAAAAATAGAACTGTTTGTCAGAATCACTTTAACGGTAAAATAGACAGCCCCGCTATCGCATCTAGAGCTCTAAATTCAATGGAAATAGAGCAACTCAAAAACCGTTCAAATCAAAGCTTGATGTCAACAAACGTTTTAGCGGCGTGGGACTTTTCAAAAAATATTAAATCTATAAATGTTTTGGATGTCTCTGGTAATCGCCTTAATGGGCAGTTAGTAAATATGCCGGCTCGAGGAATGACAGGATGGAATTGGGACGGCGACGAAATGAATTGGAGTCATGCACCAAACCAGTATGGAGCGATACACTTTCATGACGATGATGTCCATGACGCAGGATGGGAGGTAGACGTTACACTTAAGATCCCTAAAAATCTAAAAAGTGGTTTATACGCTGCCAGATTAAGATGCGGTAATAATCCGGAAGAAGAAGACTATGTGCCATTCGCCGTTCTCCCACCTAAAGGAAAGGCTACAGCAAAAATTTGTTTTCTCCTGCCTACGGCGAGCTACATGGCTTATGCTAACGAGCACATGGGAACAGATTCGCCTATTGCTCAGTTGCTAGGCGGTCGCCTGGTCGAACACCAACACCAAGATCTCTACAGGAACGAACATCGAGAATATGGTCCAAGCTGTTACGACACGCATACTGATGGATCCGGAGTGTGCTATTCTTCGCGTTTGCGACCTATACTAAATATGCGGCCAAAATATAAAAGCTGGCTCGGCGGGAAGGGCTCAACCCTTTGGCAATTTAATGCGGACACACATATCATCAATTGGCTTGAAGCCATGAAATATGACTATGACGTGATCACAGATGAAGAACTGCACTATGAAGGGGTGGAGTGTCTGGATCGATACAAAGTCGTGTTATCCTCATCACACCCTGAATACCACTCAAAAGAGATGTGGGATGCGATGGCTACCTACCAAGATAGAGGTGGCCGCCTAATGTATCTTGGTGCAAATGGTTGGTACTGGCGTATAGCCTTTCACGAGCAAGCAGACGGAATCATAGAGGTGCGAAGAGCTGAAGGAGGTATTCGAGGGTGGGAGGCACAAACCGGAGAATATTATCATTCGTTCACTGGCGAATATGGAGGCCTCTGGCGAAGAAATGGCCGTGCGCCTCAAAAAATCGTCGGATCAGGTTTTACTGCCCAAGGTTTTGATATTTCCTCATTTTACACTCGAAAACCAGATAGCTTTAAAAAACCTGTAAAGTGGATTATGTCAGGAGTAGGACCAGACGAAAAAATTGGCGACTTTGGACTTGTCGGAGGTGGTGCCGCTGGCCTTGAACTGGATAGAGCAGATGTGGCTTTAGGTACCCACCCAAATGCTTACGTGCTCGCTTCGTCGGAAGACCATACCGACCTTTATCTGGTTGTTTGTGAAGAACTACTTATTAACTATCCAGGGCTTGGTGGACAGGAAAATCATCTAGTCAGAGCTGACCTAGTGTTTTACGAGACCAACAACGGAGGAGGTGTATTCTCAACTAGCTCAATCGCATGGCCAGGCTCACTTTCTCATAATAGTTATAAGAATAATGTCTCCAAAATAACTAAAAACGTATTAGACCGCTTTGTGAAAGATGGCCCCATAATCGACTAAAGCTATCCGCAGTCTAATTTGTTTTTCTATTTTGGAGAATGGGCTAGTACTATTTGGAAATACACTTGTTCTAATTCGTATGTTGCGATGCATCATAATAGTTATATAATTCATTTCCCAATTAGTAATTCGATCTCCCCTCGAGTCTAATTCTGGGACCTACCTGAAAGCCGGATCTTCATGTTCCGGCTTTTTTTTGGTGCACATCGTTCCATTTTAGAGCAGCTACTTTTCCAAATAGGAAATAGTTATTTTCATTTTAGTATGTTGCGCCGCACCATAGAGACCGTTACAGTATCTACGTCTAAGAGATGCTTGAATCTCCCCTTCAACGCTTTTAGAAACACTTGAATACTTTGACCTCCCCTTCAATTTATTCAGGTCTCCCTAAAAACCGGGCCTTTGGTCCGGTTTTTTTTATTGCCCTTTTAATGTCTAAAAACGCAATATAATCAGATCGTAATAATTCTACCAGTAGTGAGTGCCTGCACCACCTTTAAACGGACCCAAGATATCCTTTGTAACCCAGCCGCCATAAAATTTTCCAGGTTGAGGACGGACCATCTCAGTATCTAAGAAGCAATTTAGCACGCCTGGATAAAAAGAAACGTGCCCATTCAGCAATTCGAAATCATCCGATGGATCCTCATAAGACCAACCCGCTATTACCTCTATCTCATCATCACAATAGACGAAATAACTGGCTAATCCTTTCCATTCACACCATGAAGAGTGTTCGATCTTCCTCAAAACGGTCCAGTCTATGGATGAATGCGGTAAATAATAAACGGGCGGCGAGGCTGTTTCGAGAACTCTAAGGGAATTTGACGTCTCCGCAATAAGTCTAGTGCGTGATTCCACGCGCACATGTCTCCCGGAATTTTCTATTCGCGGAGGTCTCGGATAATCCCAAACTGACTCCTGTTGACTATTAGGTTCGTCCGCAAAAGGAGGCCTGGAGGATCCATCATATTTCCACATTTTAATTTGTACTCGTTACTTTAGATATCAATCCGCAGTCATTGTATTCAAATTCATTGAATATTAAAGTTGCTGTAATAACGAATGGTAATTTGAGTAAACCTTAAGGAGGAGAGAAAGTTCATGAAGATTTTAAAAAGAGGACAAGTTAAAAAATACGCTTTCGACAATCGCGATGAACCTTGCCTCCATGTAAAGTCGGGCGAAACTTTTCAGATCGAAACTGACGATGCTCTCTCCGGCATGATATCAGATGATTCCGACGATCCAACTATTCAAGGATTTAGTGGCACGCACTTTTCAGAGCTAGCAGATGCCACTCCAGGTCTATTCAACCCCGTTGTCGGTCCCATTTACATTGAGGGGTGTCAGGCAGGCGATGTTGTCGCGGTAGATATTGACTGGGTAGATCCGTGGCGTTATGGATTTTCCGGAATTTTACCGAAGATTGGCCCTCTAGGAGACTCACTGCGCTATCAAGATTGTACCGAGGGTCATGTTCAGGTTATCGAACACCTTAAAGGGCCAAGTGGATTTACTAGGGATGGTACAGCCAAATATTCTGAAAACCTCAGCTGGCCTCTAGAACCATTTGTGGGTACATTGGCCACTGCACCAGAGCGTGAAGTATTTACATCCGTGCTTGGACAAGGTCCGTTCGGCGGTAACATTGATTGTAGAGATGTTTGTGCCGGCCATACTATTTATCTGAACTCCTACAATGAAGGTGGCCTCCTTTATATAGGCGATGTGCACGGCGGGCAGGGAGACACTGAATTTACAGGAATTGCCGACGAAACTAGGGCTACAGTCCAGCTATCTTGTAGAGTCGTTTCTAACATGCGGCTACCATGTGTCAGAATAGAAAAGCCCGACAGTATTGTAGCGATAGGGATTAATTTGCCAATGGAACATGCGGTGTATGATGCGACTGATAACTTAATGCAATGGTTAGCAGATGAATATGACGTCCCACCGAAAGACCTCTATATTCGTATGTCCTGTGACCCCGCATTCAGGATCAGAACTTACCAGATGGTGCGCCTTCAGACTATTCAACACGTGGTAGGCGCAGAATATCCAAAGAGTAGATTGTTCGATGCCATCAATTCTCCTACTAAGGTAAACAGATGAAAATAGGCGTATCTCTCCCGGTACGGGAGCTCAAAAACGATATCGTAGCCATCAGAGATTTTTGTCAGATGGCAGAGCAGCTAGGCTACAATCACCTCCGCATTCCAGATCAGATCTTGAGGCCTGGAAACAAACATCTCCACGAACCCCTTACGCTAATGGCTTATCTTGCCGCCATTACGGAATCAATCGAGCTGACGCCTTCCGTCATTATATTGCCTGCACGACAGACTGTGTTAGTCGCTAAGCAAGCAGCAGAAATCGATGTCCTTTCCGGCGGAAGGCTGAGACTAGGGATAGGAGTTGGCGGCAGCGAAGAAGAATATACTTTCTTAGGGGAAAACTTCAAAAATCGAGGAAAGCGGTGTGACGAGCAAATGCGCTTGCTAAAAGCACTTTGGACACAAGATCAGGTTACCTTTAATGGCGATTGGCACTCTATCTCAGATAGCGGCCTTAATCCCTTGCCGGTGCAAAGGCCAATACCTATGTGGATTGGAGCCAAGGCATCTCCCAGTCGCGCAGTAGTAAAACGGATTGCTACTCAATCTAACGGTTGGTTTGTCTTGTGCACTCCAGAAGAGTTTCCTAGATTACATGAGAAAATCACATCGTGCGCCGCTGTGGCAGGCCGCAATCCTCTCGAAATTGGGACAGAAGCTGGGGTCGCTGTGGTCGGACCACGAGAAGCTGAGTGGGAAGATCGAGTCAAAAAATGGAATGAGATAGGCTTATCTCATCTTTGCATCCGAACGCTAGGCGGAGACCTCTCGCCAAACCAGCATCTTGCTAAACTAGAAGAAGTATCTCAATGCTTAGTAAATTTATTTTAAACAACTCAAATACAACGTCCTAAAGCTAGTCCCAAAATTTATTCAGTGTCTCCAAAAATAATTGTAGTTGGTCATGGTGGACCCAATGCCCAGCATCAGCAAACCCTTCGACCTTGGCATTGGAAAAAAATTTGATCCGACCATCATCCTCTGGACTAGATGCCCAACTTTCTTCACCATATACTAGGAGGGTGGGACATTTAATCTTCCCCCAGAGCGCCTGCAACTCGTCAGTCGGCATATCATAGGCTGGCCAATTTCGAACATAATTGTCAAACTTCCACGAATAAGTACCATCCTCATTTTGCACAGTCCCGTGAACTGTTAAGTGATAGGCCTGTTCTGGAGACAAATGCTTATTTTCTCCCTGCATTCGTCCTAACGCCTCTTCAATAGACTGATAGCGTCTAGGCAGTCTCCCAGCGAAACTTCTTTTCTCTTCTATCCAGTCTCTCAACCTCTCATCAAAGGTTTTTTTTGCTCGCTCCGCTAGGACTTTAGGAGGCCACCCCAGCCCTTCAATCGCAACAATAGATTTAACTGTATCCGGGTAAAGTCCGGCGTACCGAAGTGCGATATTCCCGCCAAGAGAATGCGCGAGAATTGTGACCGGCGCCAGGCCCTTCTGATGAATAAGCTGAGCTAAGTCGTAGACATAACTTGCCATATCGTAGTGACCATCAGGAGACCAATCACTATCACCATGCCCACGTAAATCCGGCGCAATGATATGCCATTTTTCCCTCATAGAATGCGCTATCCAATCCCAATTACGGCAATGATCCCGACCACCATGGATCATTAGTAAGGGTTCTAAATCGGAGTTGCCCCAGTCTACATAATGCAGTCTGAGTCTTTGCGATAAAAAACGATGTGACGTGGGTCCTGGGGCTGACTCAATCATAAGGTAAAATAACTCCTCTGCTAATCCTTTAAAGACTTCTGAATATGATTAACACCCGAGACTATATTGTACGACATCTGCAGACAGGGACAATCTAATCCAAGTGACACGGCTTCTTTGCACAAAAACCCTAACGTCTCTTCAACTTCTAACTCTCTACCAAAAGCTAAATCTTGCACTGCAGACATGCGATGGCCTGGAGCTTCACGAGTAAAATCTTCCCCAATTTTTATCACCTCACCCGTCGCATCCTCTAGTGACGCCGCCGAGATTGTCGCCACAGGAAATGGCGCACGATCAATTAACGTAACTCCTTGCTTAGAAGCAATTAAGCTAGATTCGTAAATTATAGTAGCCGCAATTTGAGCCAAATAAGGATTACTCAGCGTCGCCCCTGTATCGGTCCGAGCAATCACAGATGTAACTAATAGAGCAGCCCAACCAACAAATTTAGACCACTCTTCAGTTTCTATATTGTCACTATAAATCGTATTTATCCCAGCGCTATCAATAGTTTCAACTATACTTTTCACATGTATCGAGGGACCTCCAATATAGACAGCGACATTACGCGTAAAATTAACTACTCCATCATTACCTAACTCCCCACTAAAATTTGCCATACAACCCAAGACATTAGAGTCGGTATAAAGATTTTTCAACTGACGGGTCTTCTCCACGCCATTAGCCAGAGAAAATACCGCCAAGGGGTTGGAGTCACCCACATCAGAAAAAGCTTGCTCAAAATGGTAAGTCTTAACAGCATAAATCAAGACATCCTCTTCCGCCGGTCTATTAATAGTTAGGCTTCCACGGCCCGTCCCCGAAAAATTCCTCAAGCCATTAACGCAAAGCCCACTAGACTCTATTTGTTTTAACCGAGTTCCTCTCACCCGGACATTCACTTCGTGACCAGCCTGTAATAAATGGGCACCCAATATAGTTCCCAACGCACCGCACCCAACTATAGTAAAACGCAATTGCTATCACTCCAATAAAATAGTTGCAACTATATTAATCCAACACTAAATCTAATATTCTCATTATAAATATAACATCGAAACTCTAGTAAAAAATTTAATTATTTAAGGTTAACAAAGTATGCGTTGTGAAGTTGTCGCCATAGGAACAGAACTCCTTCTGGGTCAAATTATAGATACAAACTCATCCTGGATAGGGGACCACCTAGCTCAAATTGGAATCGACTCCCTCCACCAAACTAAAGTAGGGGACAATCACGAGCGTATAGTGGATGCTTTGAAAACTGCGCTTAAAAGAAGTGACGCTGTAATATGCTGCGGTGGTCTTGGCCCGACACAAGACGATATCACTCGAGAAGCCATTGCTGAAGTAATGGGTGTGGAACTCGAATTAGATCCCAATATTGTTGAAATAATCAAAAGGATGTTCGAATCTCGCGGGAGAACGATGCCTGATAATAACTTAAATCAAGCAAGGATCCCAAAGGGGGCTGCCGCAATTGCGAAACAACCTGGGACCGCTCCTGGCCTCATATGCCCTATTGGTAATCAAGTGATATACGCCGTGCCTGGCGTACCTTATGAAATGCATCAAATGATGGAGTCAGCAATTCTACCTGACCTACTCAAGCGTTCAGGAACAAAAGCTATAATTAAAAGTAAAGTTTTGAAGACTTGGGGATACAGCGAAAGTCGTCTAGCAGAGCTCCTGTCTAATAGGATCGAGCAGCTTGATGAAAAAAGAAATCCTACGCTGGCGTTTCTCGCTAGCGGCATAGAGGGCCTAAAGGTGCGGATTACGGCCAAGGGCGAAACTGCATCCTCTGTGTTGAGTACTATCGAAAAAGAAGAAGCTATTGTCAGGGGCTTACTGGGAAATAGTATATTTGGAAGTGATGACGAAACTATGGAATCGGTCGTTATTAAGTTACTCAAACAGCGCAACCTAACAATGTCTATTACAGAACTTACTAGTGGGGGGATTGCAAGTACTCGACTATCTAATAAAGATCCTTTCGGAGAAGTATTTGCTGGCGGCTTGGTACCGAGATCCTCTAAAACGCGAGAACGTATACTGGGTCTCGAAAGAGATCTCATCGGGACAGAAGAGGGTGCGAAAAATCTTGCTAAAGCTACCCGGGATTTTTTCGGAAGCGATATTGGCCTCGCTACAACAGGAGAACATGACTTACCGGGGCAAAGTGCAGCGGGAAAAACTTTTTTAGGTATCGCGGACTCGAAGGGCGAACGGGTAGAACTAGTGAAATTACCTGGTGATTACGAAAGAGTCAGACAATTTAGTGTTATCAGCCTCTTAAATGCTCTGCGGCTCGAGATAATTAAAAAATGAACATTTGTATCGACCACAGCGCGCGGTGAAAATATAAACTCGAAGGACTCCGTATGAGATCGCTCCTACTAAAATTTGAGAAGCTTGAAGTTACTTTGTTGGCAGATACGTGTGAAATTTTTAACATGAGTAGATCAGATAAATTAGTTTAATAAGATGCTAGTAACCCAGTGGATAAAAGACGCTCTGCAAAAACCCTATAGTACTTTTGATCATATAAACATCTATGCGGCGCAGCAATCCATAGCAATGGGAATCGAAACTTCTCCCGCCGAAGTTAAAGCGGCACTAGATAAACTTATTGAACAAAATATTGTCGAAACGCACCAATACCTAGCTGAAGAGAAATATTATGCTGAGACTATTTATGACAAAAGTAACATTTACTGGTATTTTTTTAAGCTTAAAGGTCGCTACTAAGTAGTTATCAAGAATCTAAGGGGCGAGAAATGACTATCGAATCCGAATTACTAACTCAAACTATCGAAAAGGTAGCTCCGCTCATCCAAAGCAAAGAAATATCACCCATTGCATTAACAGAGGCAATGCTGGATAGAATACGTAAAATAGATAAAAAACTTAATAGTTACATCTCAATATCAGACGAACTCGCCCTTAAAGGGGCAGCTCAGGCCGAATCAGAAATCAAAAAAGGATTGTATCGAGGGCCACTTCATGGAGTTCCTATCGCCCTCAAAGACCTTGTCAATGTTACTGGAATAGAAACAACTTGCGCTTCGACAATACGAAAAAAATTCAAACCAGAACACGACGCCACGGTAGTCGAAAAACTTAAAAGCGCGGGCGCAGTGATATTAGGGAAACTCAATCTAACCGAATTTGCTCTCTATGGTTACCATCCTGACTATAGGCCTCCGAATAATCCCTGGAACATTGAACATTGGTCAGGAGTGTCTTCCAGTGGTTCAGGAAGCGCGACTGGAGCCTCCCTTTGCTTTGCCAGCCTCGGAACTGATACCGGTGGATCAATTCGATTCCCTTCAGCGGCCTGCGGGGTCGTAGGTATCAAACCTACTTTTGGAAAAATAAGCAGGTATGGCGTTTTCCCATTATCTGACACACTGGATCATATTGGCCCTATGGCTCGTAGTGTGCGTGACGCGGCGATGGTCCTAGAGATACTTGAGGGGCGTGACTCACGCGATGGATCTACCCGTTCCGATAAAAGTAGCGACTATTTATCCGCTGCGAGTCAAGGCCTAAGAGGTATTACAATAGGGTTTGATCGGCAATATTCATCAACCGACTGCGATCCTCAAATGTTTCAAGCCACAGCCACTGCAGTTGAACTAATGAAGCATGAAGGCTCCCAAATTATAGAAATTAATCGGCCAGAAATCGCCGACGCCGCCGATCACTGGATGACCGTTTGCTCAGTTGATGCTTTGTGCGGGCATGAAGGTTTGTTCCCAGAAAAAACCGATGATTACGGTCCGGTTTTCCGCTCACTTCTAGAACATGGTCTACAAGTAAGCGCAAAAGAGTATGCAAAGGCATGTAAACAAAGGCAAGCCACACGAGCGTTAATCAATGAGCTGTTAGAGACAGTAGACGTACTTGTTTGTCCTGCCATGCCTGGATTAGCAGGGCCTCAATCGGATTATCCGCCGCAGCAAGTAGCTGCGATAGACGATATAGCACCCTTGGTACGATTTGCCGCACCCACAAACTTTTCAGGTCATCCCAGCATTACCGTACCAAATGGCTTTGACGCTTCTGGAATGCCTACTGCTATGCAATTTATTGGGAAATTAGGTGATGAATCGTCCATCATAAGAGCGGCCGCGGGCTATGAAGATCTGACCGAATGGCACACAATGCGACCAGACTTATAAAATAGTA
>CACEAA010000024.1 GCA_902557415.1 uncultured Pseudomonadota bacterium
TTGCAGCATTAATAGCTTTTTTCGATTGAGGACTGTTTTTCCAACAGGTGGTTCCCAGCATATCGGCTACTATTTCAACGATATCGTCAGCTTCGTATTCACTAAGCTCTTGCAAAGAATGTATACCAATTTCTTCGAATCGCTGAATAACGACTGGCCCTACTCCTTTAACTTCTAACAGTGCTTTCTTTTCTTTTTTAACAAAATTCATCTGAGTACCTTTTACTATCCACAATGCTAGTTCGACTCGGAGCAGTATATTAATACTATAGATTTATAGTGATCTTAACAAAGGTCCTGTTTATCCATTTCTTTGCAACTCTACCAGGTATTTTACAGCCAACACGGAACAGAAGTTGAAGTTACCAGCAAGCGCGTGAGGTGGTTATCGTAAAGGGAGTAATATCGAAATAGTGGATTTTTATCGTGAGTAAGTACTTACAAATCTAATTGGCCTGTCATAAAAAAGAAGAGAAAATTAAGAAGATATTATTGATTTGGCTGTGTCCGAGTTACATAATTATAGCTTGCTAAAAACAAGTTATAGACGCGGAACTTGCGGAGAGAATTTGTAAGGTCGAGGCAGTCACCTTAGAGAGTCGAACCTTGGGTTTAAATATTTAAGGTAAATAGATTGCTTATGATTTTGAAGAACCCACCAGTCATGTTGATGACCGCGCTAACTGCCTTCGCAGCCAATTCTATATTTTGTAGGTTGGCTTTAGAAGATGTCTCCATCGATGCAACATCTTTTACTAGTTTGCGTTTATTATCAGGTGCCTTAGCGCTAATTATTATTTGTCTTTTCTCGAGTAAATCCTGGAAACTTTCGCCGCCCGAACCAATTCCCATTTTTTCTTTGTTCATTTATATGATCTGTTTCTCCTTCGCGTATATTAAATTGAGCGCCGGAACCGGAGCGCTTTTACTTTTCGGTTTCGTACAGATTACTATGGTAGGGGTAGCGCTCTTTCAAGGACAGAAAATGTCTGCCGCAGCTTGGTTAGGTCTTAGTCTTGCTATGTTGGGTTTGGTTTATTTAGTTTCCCCTGGCATTAGCGCTCCGGATCCATTTTTTGCAGTTTTGATGGCTATAGCGGGAGTGGCCTGGGGAGTGTATTCCTTATGCGGCGCTAAAGTCACCGATCCGACAAGTTCTACGGCTTCCAACTTTATGTATGCCAGCGTCCTGGCATTACTTATTAGCATATTTACCTTCGAATCAGCGCATTTTACTACTAAGGGTATAGCGCTTGCCTTGGCCTCTGGTATTTTTGCCTCTGGTATTGGTTACGCGATCTGGTACAGAGTCTTACCCCTTATACCGGTGACTTCTGCAGCTAGCTTACAACTTAGCGTCCCTGCGCTAGCGGCTTTCGGTGGGATAATATTTATCGGAGAGTCTCTAAGTCTGCGGCTGTTGATAAGTGTATTTGCGATTATTGGTGGTATTGCTCTAGTCATCCAACAGAATAGGAAAGCATCTGATGGATGAACGGACTTAGACCTCATAGACGAATAACCATAACTCTTTGATGTAAATGACACATTTATGGAACTGGTGAATTGTATGCTAAAAGGAGACTTACCGTGCTTGAACAGCAGCATATCAACAATTTAGGCGACGAACTCTATCAGGCACTTGTCCTGCAAAAGGAAGTTGCCCCACTCACTGATAGGATCAGCAACATCACTATTGAAGATGCTTATCTTATAAGTAAACGAATATTAAGTCGCCGAATAGAGTGCGACGGCGAGAGTATAGTTGGAAAGAAAATCGGGTTAACTAGCCTGCCTGTTCAGGAAATGCTTGGAGTATTCCATCCTGATTTTGGTTTTCTTACAAACGCCATGGAGTACCCGAGTGGTGCCGAGATCCAAATAGCCGGCAATCTGATTGCTCCAAAAGCTGAGGGTGAGATAGCCTTCCGGCTGAAAAAGGATCTACTGGGACCGGGTGTCACTGAAGCCGATGTACTGGATGCCACTGCGACTATTATTCCATGTTTCGAGATTGTAGACTCTCGTATTCAGGATTGGAGAATTAAAATCCAAGACACAGTAGCGGATAATGCATCCTGTGGAGTGTATGTCCTCAGTGAGACTGAGGTAGACCCGCGAGATTTTGATTTGCCTAACCTCAGGATGAGAATTTATAAGAATGACGAGTTTTGCGCTGAGGGCCTAGGTAGTGCCGTGCAGGGCAATCCACTGACTGCAGTAGCATGGCTGGCTAACACCCTGGGTGATTTTGATATTCCACTCAAAGCCGGTGAGGTTATCCTCTCTGGCTCTCTAGCTTCGCTAATCCCATTAGTCGCCGGGGACGAAATGAGTTTGGAAATAGAAGGGATTGGTGGCTGCTCCTGCACATTCATATAATCCATTAACCCCTGACGACTAAGGTATTCTTTGGGTAGTTAGAGTTTTTAGCTGAACAATTTATTTTGAAATTATTTTTAACTTAAGGTTTTATATGGATCCTGTAAGTCAAGGTACGCTGGGTGCAATCTTTGCGCAAACTGTTTCTAACAAAAAGAAACTATTAGTCGGCTCGATTATTGGTTGTCTTGCCGGGCTTGCCCCAGACCTAGATATATTTATTAGATCCAGCACTGACCCATTGCTTAAATTAGAATTTCATAGGCAATTTACACATGCTTTGGTTTTTATTCCGATAGGAGCTTTGCTTGTAACCTTATTTGCTAGGATCTTTTTTATAAAATTTTTGACTTGGAAAGAAACCTACATTTGTTGTTTCCTAGGTTACGCCACTCATGGTTTGCTTGATGCTTGTACAAGTTACGGCACGCAACTTTTTTGGCCATTTTCAGATACAAGAGTTTCTTGGAACAATATTTCAGTAATAGATCCATTACTGACTATCCCAGTTATAGTTTTCGCTGTCATTACGGTATTAAGCAAAAAAAAATCCCTATCTTATTTAGGTATTTTTTACGTATTTGTTTATTTAGGATTTGGTTTTGTTCAAGAAAATAGAGCGGAGGCAGTCGGTAAATCTATAGCTTTGATGCGAGGTCATGAAAGTAATCGATTAACTGCGAAACCGAGTTTAGGGAATTTATTTTTGTGGAAAACAATTTATGAAGATAAAGGTTTTTATTACGTCGATGCAGTGAGGTTATTTCAGGAGAAAGAATATTGTGAAGGTACCAAGATTAGAAAGTTCAATAATTTAACTGACTTCACGGATTTAGACGCGAATAGTCAGCAATATTTAGATATAGGAAGATTCGAATGGTTTTCTCAGGGTTATCTAGGAATCAGTCAGTCGAACAATGTTATTACCGATGTGAGGTATTCCGCGGTACCGAATGAAGTAGATGGTTTGTGGGGCATAAAAGTCGAACCGTCAAAGAAGTCATCTGAACATATTGAATGGGTTGTTAACAGAACCGACTATGACAGAAAATGGAAACGGTTCCGAAGTTTACTTACGGGAGAGGGTTGCAACAAAATAGGCGAGCAGAGTTGGATTGATGTCAAAGGATACGAAACTGGAGAGATTATGCGGCAAACATCCGAATGATCAGGGCGATAACCAAGATACAGAGCATAGCCAATAGCAGGATCCTTAAATATCCGAATCTATTTTTACCCCAGTCGATTCTGTCCTCTCTGTCTCTTTGTTTCGAAGATGATCTAAATCGGCCAAAGTAAAAGAAGATCGCAAGTGATACGAGGGTTATGCCTCCAAAGACGAATGTATTTAAGTCCATCAACGACTTCTTAATTTCGCAAGTAGTCTCAGAATTTCTAGGTACAGCCATACCAAAGTGACCATTAGCGAAAAGGCTCCATACCATTCCATATATGCAGGTGCGCCCTGTTCAGAACCTTGTTCGATGAAGTCAAAATCTAGCACGAGATTTAATGCCGCAATCGCAACAACAAAAAGACTGAAGCCAATACCAAAAAGACCATTAGAATGAATAAACCCGATACCGGTAGAGCCAAACATATTCATAATGAAACTGATGAAGTAGAGAACCCCTATTCCCATTGTCGCAGATACAATCATTAGCTTGAAATTTTCCGTCGGTTTAATGATCCCTAACTTATACAGCATTAGTAATGAAGCCAAAGTACCAAAGGTTAATCCAGTTGCTTGAATTACGATTCCTGGGTATTGCGCTTCGAAAATAGCAGAAATAGAACCAAGAAATAGTCCTTGCAATACTGCATATATAGGGGCGGTGAGTCCGGCCCATGTTTTTTTAAATGTCGTAACAATCGCAAAAACAAAGCCCCCGATCGCTCCACCGATTGCGAAGGGCATTACTAGTGCCGGATTCCCGCTCTGAAAATACAAATTCCACGGATAAACAGCCGCTAAAACGAGCAAAGCCAGTAAGGCTCCGGTCTTATTAACGGTTCCTTGTAAGGTCATCACTCGACCTTCTCTATACACTTCGGACTTGAAGGTCGCATCATTAAGTGATGGGTTTCCAGAACGACCGAACATTTGTAAAGCTTGATGCTGTGACATAGGTATTCCCCCGCTTGATAGAAGAAAATTAAGTTAGTGACTACTGTAATCCACTCATATTGGTACGTCTAGAGTGGAAGTTATTTCCCAAGATATATTGACCAAAAATATGGTTTTCTGTGTTATTTAAAAGAGGAGTGCTAGAGTTATCATAGTGTATCTTTAAAACAGTTAGGGGGGAGCTTATATGGCAGCTTATTTTCTTGCAGAAATCTCAATTCATCACCCAAAAAGAATGGGCCCGTATCTTGATAAGGTTGAGGCTACCATTTCGGACCACGAGGGGGTATATCTCGTGCGCGGTGGTGACACTGAGGTTGTCGAAGGCACAGTAGGTGAGCATCCTCTCAAGGTTTTATTAAAATTTCCTACTATGGAGAAATTAAAGGGTTGGTACTACTCCGCAGAATATCAAGAAATCCTAGGGAATCGATTAGATAACTCAGATGGCAATGCAATGTTTATTGATGGCGTGTAATTTGAAGTGCTTCGCAAATCTCAGGCATTGGTCTTTCGAGGGTTTAGTTGTGAAAAGGATAGTTTCTATATTGTTTTTATGCTTTAGCTCGGCACAAGGATATGCAGTTAATTGCAATGAAGCATCCGGAACGATAACGCTTTCGATAAATTGTACGCAATTAGAAATTTCCGGTGATAGCTCTAATGTGATTGTTGCAGCAGGAGTTGCTGTTGATAGTTCTGGAGCCATGGCCGTAAAAACCCCAGACGCTGTAAATGTTACCATTACAAACAATGGAATAATTACGGTAGATGGAAATTATGGTATTCGTAATACTTCCCGAGGCGATATTTACAGCCTAACTAACAATGGCTCTATTATTGCCATAGACTTGAAAGTAATATGTCGAACAAGTGAAGTTATTATTTTTGGATGAATTTTTTACATAAATCTTTTGCAATTTTCAGGGGGTGAAATGTGGGTAGAGTAGAAGGAAAAATTTGCTTAGTAACTGGGGCTGCTAACGGTATTGGCAAAGCCACTGCGCGAAGATTGGCATCAGAAGGTGGTAAAGTAGTCGCCACAGATATCGATAAAAAAGCTCAAAAAACTGTCGATGAGATTGTTGGCGAAGGTGGGCAAGCAGTTTATTTGGAGCAGGACGTTACTAAAGAAAAACATTGGGAAATGGTTATCGAACAGTGCTGCAGTCGATTCGGCGGGCTCGATGTCCTAATAAATAATGCCGGAATTTTATTAATGAAACCACTCCAAGAAACCTCCTTGGATGAGTGGAACGAAATTTTTAGAGTTAATGTCACAAGTATTTTTCTTGGAACTAAATTCGCCTTCGAACCAATGTGTACTAGAAATGGCGGGTCGATCGTGAATCTATCATCAATCTACGGGTTAGTCGGAGCCCCCATGGCGGCGGCCTACGAAGCGAGTAAAGGTGCTATACGATTATTTACTAAAGGTGCTGCTACTGAATATGCTGCTCACGGAATTCGTGTTAACTCCTTGCACCCGGGAGTTATCGATACACCTATGGCCGAACATTTACTGAAAGATACTGAGATTAAGAACGCCGTACTTGGCCCGACATTGTTAGGTAGGGCTGGCAAACCGGATGAGATAGCAAGTGCTGCTTTATACCTTGCCTCTGACGAATCCTCCTTCGTCGTAGGTACTGAGATGGTTGTAGACGGCGGATACACCTGTAATTAGTAGAAATCTAAAAGCGAGATATGAGTGAGATATTTTTTTGGATGTCTCGTATTAGTTTTATAATACCTAATTGTAAAAGTCACTCGCATGCAGATTGTTTGGTTTAAAAGAGATCTCCGTCTCGTCGATCACGCTCCACTCACGACGGCAAGTGATTTAGGTCCTATTTTACCTCTATACGTTTTAGAACCGGAGCTATGGGAGCAGCCGGATCTAAGTTTAAGACAATATCAATTCTTAACACAATGTGTTGATGACCTGGCGTTAGGATTACGAGAGCATGGTCAAAAACTGGTTATAAAGATCGGACGGTGCACACAGGTATTTTCAGATTTAATTGAGAAGTATTCTGTGGATGGTATTTGGGCTTATCAGGAAACTTGGAACGGATGGACATACGCGAGAGATAAGCAATTTAGACAATGGGTGAAAGAGAAAGACATACCATTTCATGAGCTTCCCCGCAATGGAGTGATCAGGCGATTGAAAAACCGCGACGGATGGTCTGTGAAATGGACCAGAGAAATGGAGAAACTAGTAGTTCCAGAAATCAGATCGCCGATAAGTTTTAGTGAAGAATCCGATGTGATGCCATCAGCAAAACTATTAGGATTAACAAATGACCATTGCATTGGTCGACAAGATGGGGGACGGCGTAATGCACTTACGATACTCAATAGTTTTTTTACAGAGCGTGGACAGGGTTATACCAAGGAAATGTCATCTCCAGTCACCGCATTTGACAGTTGCTCACGATTATCACCCCACCTAGCTTTCGGAACGTTGTCGCTGCGGGAAGTGTATCAGATGACGAAAAGCCGAAGTTCAAGTGTTAAGTTACAGCCGAAAAATGCTAGGGGAAAATGGCCTAGTGCTTGTAAATCTTTTTCCAGCAGACTCAGATGGAATTCTCATTTCATTCAAAAATTAGAAGATGATCCTCGTATCGAATTTGAGAATATGCACACAGGTTATGATGGGCTCAGGGAAGATGATTTTAATGAGGAGTATTTTAAGGCTTGGGCTGAAGGGCGAACTGGCTACCCAATGGTTGACGCGTGTATGCGAGCATTAATTGCTACCGGTTGGCTTAACTTTCGTATGCGCGCGATGTTAGTGAGCTTTGCTAGCTATCATTTGTGGCTACACTGGAGAGAACCTGCGCTGCATCTTGCTAGATTGTTTACGGACTATGAGCCCGGTATTCACTACAGTCAGGTACAGATGCAGTCTGGAACAACCGGAATTAACAGTGTGCGTATTTATAATCCCATAAAACAAGGGATTGATCATGACCCCTCGGGAGAATTTATCAGAAAATGGGTTCCTGAGCTCGAAGGTATGGAACTCGGAATTCTTCATACTCCGTGGTTATCCAAAGAAAAAATTGGTGACTATCCTTTGCCAATTGTTGAAGAGCGGTTTGGTCGGGCTCAAGCGATGAAAAAAGTCTATGACATCAGACAAAGCTCGTCACATAGAGCGCGTTCGGCTCACTTATTAAGACAACATGGAAGTCGCAGATCGGTCAAAAAAAGGCCTTTGAGAAAGTCTAAGAAAGATCCAATTTCTGGGTCATTATTTTAGAGTCATAAGATATAAATTCTAAATGTGACTCGTTGGTGCTTAAGATGAGAAAATTTATTCAGTTGCTCTTTTTTTTAGTCACAATAGCTGTTTTGATAGGATCAAGTTCTTTTGTTTCGATCTGGGTCTTCATGTTGTTCTCGGTGGAAAATTTTAATGAATTTATCAAACTACTTGGATATATCTTTATCTCGCTTTGTTGCGGCTTAGGAGTTCTTTGGTTCTACGTAAAGATTTACGGTATTGGGGGCCTTTATAAGTTCGATTAAAAACTAACTGATATGGATTTCAAATCCGTGTTAATCGGACAATAGGGTCTCGATGGCTACAGCTGTCTTGTAGCCGCTCGTGAATGCAGCTTCAACGCGTCCCTTGATATGCCAATCACCACATAGTGCCAAGTTATGGGTTGCGTCTAAAAAATAGCTTGTACCTTCTTGTCGAGCTATATTCGCGAATCGCCAACCGTGGAGAGCTTTGTGGGAAGCGTTATTTAGATCCCGATCTAGAACACCACTAGTTTCTTCTAGCAGGTGTTTCAAAACCATGTTGCGATCATTTTTAAAATGCTCGTCGGCCCAATCATTAGTGGAGTGGATTAGAAGACAATACGCATTATCTCTGTCAGGCTTAGAACTGTTTACTGAAATCCAGCTTATGTCTTCACCTAGCGGTACGGCGGCATCAAATGGTAATAACAGATCGTGAGAAAATCCCAGCATAAGAGAAAAGCAACTTTGCATTTTATGGGTTGAAAGCTCATCGCGTAATGAAGGAAATTGGGGCAGTAACTGAAATGCTTGATCAGGAGGTGTTGATACGATCACCCAATCATACTCGCCTAATAAATTATCATTAGCGTCAGAAATTTGCCAAAGGCCATGTATGCGTCTGACTTTATTAACGCAAGTATTTTTTCGTATATCGGTGCCCACACTTAGTTGTTTCGCGAAACTATTCATACTTGGCACCCCGACATAGTGGGGTGGGGATGCACCCCATTTGCGTTTCGAAACAACTTTTTTGTTTATTATTTCAGCAAAATTACCATCCCAACGTTTTACATGGCCATCTAATAAGATTGGCTCGAGAAATTCTTCGAATAGTTTAGTCTTAGGAGTGAAAAATTGTGCTCCGTGATCAAATGAATATATTCCAGATCGTCGGGTAGCTATCCGTCCACCGACGCCCTTTGATTTTTCGAATATTGTGACGTTTGCCACTTTTTCTAATCGTCGCGCTGCGACGAGACCTGAGAGTCCCGCCCCTATGATTGCAATATCTCTCATATTCTTACTCAACAGTTAGTTTGCAAAAAGTTCAATCAAGCTGATTTTTGAGCCACTGATGTTTTTACTAATTTTTTAGCATGTTAAAAATTTATTAGTTACGCCCCTATAGCAAAACAGTAAATAAGCTCCTACCGTTATATCAACTATCGCACAAAACGCACGGTGCCAGCTGAATATGTCCGGGTTTAAAAAGAGACCGTCGTCAGAGATGATGTAGGAAAAAGACCGCTTTAAAAATAGTCTCTTTTATATATATTCTCGCGAGTCTCCCTTATCTTTTGTCTGATTTCTAATCGGATAAGGACGGCAAAAAGTACTACCCAAATTAGATAATGTAACTCATCTAATTTAATATCCATCTTAACCGCGTATATGCAACTTGAGACAATAAGGAAGATAGCGTACCAATATACAACTGTTAGCGATGGCCAGGGTCTGAGTTGGCACAAATACCTAAATATAATTAAGAGAAGTAAGCACCCGACCGCAAAGCGGACTGAGTGGAGTCTAAATAGTTCTTCTTGCCCACTTATCTCAGTGGAAAACGGAAAAAATAACTTTACTCCAGATAAGTCCGCCACTAGCGCTACAGCAAACCATAAAAATAAAAGTATTAAGCCGAATTTTCTAATCCTTTGCATTAACAAACTCCTTCAATGCTTCCCGCTTTGAATATATCGGCCTTATCCGGCTAGAAGTGTACCAAAATAGTTGCGCCAGAGAAACGCGCGAACATTAGTGTTGTAGTCTTCGTGATGACACAGACTCTGCACGATTATTTATATCATAAGGCAAATAAAGACTAACGTGTTCAAAGAGCGGGTAACTTCATAGCACCAAGACGATTGAGGCTATAAATTTTAGAGCAGAAAAGTGTGCGAGCGATATAGTAACTAGGCTAATAGTAGCTTTTAAGTGTGGCTATAATATCCTGTACTTTTGTTGTGGTGGATTTAGCTTAGAGAATTGGCTGGGATACAGGGATTCGAACCCCGACCGGCGGAGTCAGAGTCCGCTGTCCTACCGTTAGACGATATCCCAAATATTTTCAGCAATTAAACGAACATTAGGCAGCTCTAAGCTTGGAGCGCCGAACTTCGGTAGCTTCCAGATCTATAGTTTTAGCGTCTTTGTCGATTACGACACCATAAACATCGTAGGCTGTATTGAAGGTAATGTATTCGTCTAAGACGTCGTCTAGGACAGCCTCTATATCTCTATCGAGTGGTTTACCCCAGCCACCGCCACCGGTTGATTCAAACATAAATGTCTCACCGTGAGTGAACGGGACATTAGAGAGCAGGGGACTTTTCCATCCTCCAGCTTCGTCAAGCCCTCCGATGACCTCAGATGTGCCATCACCATATATTTTCGTTTGTCTCTGCACGTCTGAAAATTCTCCGCCATTGACGCCGGGACTTCCTTGCAATGTTCTAGCAGATTCCATGCTAAGTAGGCCATCAGAGAGGTAGCGCACCTTGAACACTGCACCGAGTCCGCCTCTATATCGTCCAGGCCCGCCACTATCGGGTCGCAGTTCAAACGACTCATAAGCTATTGGGAATAAGAGCTCAGCAGATTCTGCCGGCATATTCATGCAATTGCCGAGAGGGTCCTCGGTAACATTCATCCCGTCTCCAAACGGTGTGCCCCCCCCAACCGCCCGCTGGCAAGTCAGAGAAAACGTCGGTAGTACCGTCGGGAGCAACTACTGAAGAAACAAACCAGTTACAATCTGCATTTGTCGATCCTGTGACTTTATCTGGGCACGCCTGCGCCAGAGCTTGCCACACTGCGCTTGTTATTTTAGCTGACGTCAAAGTGGTACAACCTATAGTAGGTGCAGGCCATTTTGCGTTAAGCCAGCAATTATCCGGGAGAGTGATTTTTATCGGGTTAAACATTCCTTGATTTTGAGGCGCGTGTGGCGCTAAAAAAAACTGCAATGAGTAGAGCGCCGCAGATGCGGTATTGGCATAAGGAGAGTTAATAGCCCCTTTCACCTCAGGACCAGTTTCAGAAAAATCTATATTAATGTCTGAACCCTCTACCACTAGCCTAACTTTTATGGGTATGGGCTCGTTAGAATGTCCGTCCGTATCAGCATATTCCTCCGCAAAATACTCCCCATCTGGTATATCTAGAATACCTTTTCGGACAATATTTTCGGTATATTCTTGCAATTGTTTCATTGCGACTGTCAATACATCGATACCATAACGTTCGGCAGCGGCACGCAATTCCGTGTCAGCTGCCTTTAAGCATCCTACATGAGCTTGCAGATCACCTTTCACGAAGTGAGGAGTTCTTGTGTTGTTAAGTATTATATCTAATATGTCCTGATTAACTTCGCCTTGGTTGAAAATTTTCAGTGGTGGCAGTCTGAGCCCTTCTCCGGCTATATGCGTTCCATCCATCGCCTGGCCACCGGCAGCACCACCACCTAGGTCCATCCAGTGACCTCGACTCACTCCAAAGCCAATTATTTTTCCATTGAAAAAAATTGGCATCATGAAGGTGATGTCATTTATGTGAGTGCCTCCCTTATAAGGGTCATTGACTACATAGACGTCTTCGGGTTTCATCTGGCTGACTGGATATTTGTCAATAATTGCTTCGGCACTAAACTTCATAGCGGCTAGATGTATAGGACAATTGGCTGCCTGACTTAATAACTGAGCATCAGCGTCGTAGATCGCATTAGAAAAATCTATCATGTCCGCTAATATTGGTGAGAAAGATGCTCGTTGCAGCACAGAAGACATGCGATCCGCCGCATACTCAAAAATACTTCGTAAGACCTCAAACGTAACCGGGTCTACTCTGGAATCGTCCTCTACTAAATTATTTGATTTAACCAGTGTGTCCATTGAATAGCTGCTCCTTCACTTAGTCAGTGTATTAAGTTCAATAATCATATTACCGTAATTGTCCACTGTGCCGGTCGCATCGGGAGGTATTACAGCACATGCATGCTCAAATTCGACAATGCAAGGTCCGACGACTTCAGATTGAGGCCCTAACGCGTGTCCATCATAGACAATACTTTTATACCACTGCTTATCAAAGTAAACATCGCGAGAGCCTTTCTCTATATTTTGACCGCTCGCCACAACGGTTACGGAGGGGGGGCGTTTGGTTTTGCCAACTGCGGCCAACCCTAAAACAACGATCGATGGTTCGAAATCATCAGAGCTAACCCCAAACTCTTGTTTATGACATTCGTGAAATCGTTCTGAAATGGTTACTAAGTCGTCATCATTTAACTTACCAGAAGGAACTGGTGTCTCTACCTCATAACTCTGTCCTACATACCGCATCTGCGCTGTTCGTGTTATTACCACGTCGCTCTTATCTACTCCATCCGCAGACAAAAGCGCTAATGCGTCACTTTCAAGTTTCTCATAAAGATCATTAATAGTGCCGATATCTGCATCTGCTACGGCAGAAAAATAAAACGCCTCTAAATCTTGTCTTAGGTCCATCGCAGTCGCACCGAATGCTGAGGCTACTCCAGCCGCTGCAGGTACTATGATTCTTGGAATATTCATAGATTCCGCGATTAAGAAAGCGTGCATGGCGCCAGCACCGCCAAAACTCGCTAAAATAAAGTCGCGAGGATCCCGACCTCGACCTGTGATAACTTTTTTAACCGCCTGCGCCATGTTTTCGCATCCGATACGAACCATTCCATCCGCGGTTTCTATGGCCGATAGTCCGACTTCTTGTCCTACCTTTTGGAGAGCTGCTTCAGCGGCTTTACTATCTAGCATCATCTTTCCTCCGAGAGAGGGCTCGATACGTCCGAGGAGGAGGTTCGCATCAGTGATAGTCGGTTCTTGACCGCCTAGTCCGTAGGATACTGGTCCTGGTGTCGATCCAGCAGATTGAGGACCGACTCTGAGGCTATTCCCTTCGTCTATCCAACCTATGGAACCGCCGCCCGCACCAACGCTATGGATGTCGAGCATAGGTACAATTACAGGAACTTCCCATTCAATTTCATGATCGCGCGTGACAAGACCTTTCCCATTTTCCACGATAGACACGTCAAAACTTGTTCCACCCACGTCCGTATGAATAATATTGGGACAGTCTCCTTTAACCTCATTTAAATATGCGGCGTAAGCCACTCCCCCTGCGGGTCCCGATTCAATCAATTCTTCTGGGTGGTTCTTTGCGTATTCAACACCCGTAATACCGCCACTGGACTTTAGAATTAGCAGCCTTCCAGAAAATCCAGCTTCTTCTAAACTATTTTCTAAATGACCAAAATATTTCTCCATCACAGGCATTGTCGCCGCTCTTATAGCTGCGGTCACAAAGCGACCATGTTCTCTGAAAAGAGCTCGAGTATCTGAAGAGGTAATACAATAGATACTCGGATTTTCTTGGAGAATGATATCTCGCATCTCATCTTCGTGTTTTGAGCTAACATACGAGTTTATGAATGCAACGGCTACTGATTGAATGTTGCTATCATGAATTTTCTTGGCTATGTCTTTCGCAGCGACCCGATCTAATGGTCTGACTACTTTTCCGTGCACATCCATTCTCTCGTCTAGGGTATAACGATATCGTCTTTTGATAATTGGTTTAGGCTTAGTCTGATAGGGATTATAAAGTTCAGCTCGGTGCTGACGGCCAATCTCGATCGTGTCTCTAAAGCCGTTGGTTGTGACCATGGCTACCTCGGGGTAATCTCTGGTAATCAAGGCGTTAGTGGCAGTAGTTGTCCCATGCATCAAATGGGAGATGTCACTCGCTGCTATATTCGCGTCTTTCAGCGCATTCATAACGCCTAAAGATCTATCAGGTTTAGTAGTTAGCACCTTAGAACTTATCTGTTTATTGTCGACTTCGTCCCATGCGAATAAATCTGTAAAGGTTCCGCCGACATCGATACCAACTCGCCACATATTAATCCCTCAACCGATTTAAAAATTACATTTAGGCCGTTTTTAAGTGGCCAATAATTAGCCCTTCCTATGAGCCTTTTAAATTTTAAGGACAAGTAGTGAGCCAAATTTATTTTAAAGGCTTGGTTTAAACTCAATGTAAGCGAGTTTAACAAACCATTTATATGGTATAGCTGAAGTAAGCAAATCTCAAATTAGAAATTTAAGTGATTTTCGGATCACTTATTCGTGGGGAGTAGCGATTGGGTTGACCCATTGGAGCGACTAAATTTGAACAAATTTTAAACTTGTATTGGTGATGAGACGGTCACGATCTGCCTCACTCTACTGGAAAACTAGCGTTTGCTAAACTGCGGGCGCTTGCGTGCTTTGTGGAGGCCAATTTTTTTTCGCTCGACTTCTCTAGCGTCTCGCGTCACAAAGCCTGCTACTCTCAAGGGTTTTCTGAGACTTTCTTCGTATTTGATTAACGCTCTGGTGATACCGTGTCTGATCGCTCCAGCTTGACCGGTAATACCGCCACCGGATACTGTTACATTTATATCGAAATTTTTTGTCATATCTACCGTTTCTAGAGGTTGAGTAACAACCATTCGGCCTGTTTCTCTCGGGAAATAGTCCTCGATAGACTTTCCGTTAATCACAATTTTTCCTGTGCCTTTACTGAGATAAACTCTCGCAGACGAAGATTTTCTTCGTCCGGTGCTATAACAAATTTCTGATGCCATGACTTTATAATTCCAATGGTTTTGGTTGCTGCGCTTCGTGTCCGTGCGTCGACCCAGAGAACACTTTTAACTTTCTAAACATTTCTCTTCCGAGGGGACCTTTAGGTAACATGCCTTTTACGGCTTTTTCAATGATCGCTGTTGGATCCTTTGCCATTAGTTTCTCAAAGTTGATATGTTTGAGACCTCCTGGGTAACCCGAATGACTGTAATAGATTTTATCGCTGGCCTTTTTGCCAGTAACTTTGATTTTTTCTGCATTAATAATCACTATATAGTCGCCAGTGGTCATGTGAGGTGTATAATCTGGTTTATGCTTACCTCTTAACCGGTGCGCTACCTGCGTAGCTAGTCGGCCTAGCACTTTATCAGTAGCATCGATCACATACCAATCGTTAGTTATTGTTTCTGGGGTAGCAGTAAACGTTCTCATTAGCGTGTCCGAACTCATAAAATTGATGCGCAATGTTAAGTTTTGATAGGGTTCCTGTCAATCTGTGATTGACAATTGGCGCGCAGATGACCGGATTCTCGCATTATTTGAGGTATACATGGGTAAAATTAGGCAATTTTCGATCCTAGACAAAGCGATTGCATGTGTCGATCATGGCCTGCGTGCTGTGCTTTTGGGCGAGAGCCAAGAGGCTACTACTTATCCCTCGCGTAATTTAGATTGTCCTCCGCTTAGCGAAAAGGAGCGCATGCGAAGTATGCGTTTGATGCGGGTTAATCATGCCGGAGAGGTGAGCGCTCAGGGCCTGTATCTAGGTCAATCACTTTTATCACGAGATGCGGAGACCTTTTTAGCTTTACTGGAAGCGGCAAATGAAGAAAAAGAGCACCTCCATTGGTGCAAAATTCGTCTACAAGAGCTAGACGGTCGGGAGAGTATGTTGGGTGGAGTTTGGTTTCTAGGTTCTCTATTAATTGGGATGTGGACTGCTCGTGCCGGCGATGACTGGAGTTTAGGGTTTGTTGAAGAGACTGAAAATCAGGTGGTAGAGCATCTTGATAATCATTTATTTGAGTTGCCTGAAAGAGATATTTCCAGTAGAGCCATATTGCTTGAAATGCGATCGGATGAAGCTAGACATGCTCAAAACGCACGATTAAAAGGTGGTAGGAAGTTACCTCATTGGGCCCGCGAAATCATGCAGTTTCAGGCCAAAATAATGACAATAGTAGCCTTTAGAATATAGCTTTGCGGTTACCGATGACTCTAAGATGAGAGAACTAGCATGAAGATTTTGGATTTTGACCTTAGGAAAATTTTCGCACCCATCATACTGCCAGTAACTTTTTCTTTTTTTTCTGGGATCAGTTTTGGAGCTATACCTCTAGAGGTTTCGCGAAGTCTTGCTCCAATGTTGGAAGACGTTACTCCCGCCGTTGTAAATATTTCTTCCGAAGGGCGTCAGGTCATGCGCGAAAATCCGATTTTCTCTGATCCGTTTTTTCGAGATTTTTTTGATATCCCGATGCGTCCGCGTACCAGAAAGACACAAAGCCTCGGATCGGGAGTAATTGTTGATGCCGATAGAGGACTAGTACTCACCAACTCACATGTGGTCGCTAACGCCGATACCATTAAGGTAACTCTTAGAGATGGTCGAGAATTTAATGGAGAATTAGTTGGTACTGATCCAGAGACCGATGTAGCCGTTGTGAAGATAGAACCTAAAAATCTGCAGGATATTAAGTTTTCAGATTCTAACAATTTGCGAGTGGGAGATTTTGTCGTCGCGATCGGGAACCCATTTGGTCTCGGACAAACTGTTACATCAGGCATAGTTAGTGCGCTTGGACGTTCCGGTCTAGGTATATCGGGTTACGAGGATTTAATTCAGACTGACGCTTCGATAAATCCTGGAAATTCTGGGGGCGCCTTGGTGAATCTTGAGGGAGAACTTGTTGGGCTGAATACAGCAATTTACTCTAGACACGGTGGTAATATTGGGATCGGCTTCGCTATATCGATCAATATGGCGAGGCATGTGATGGAGCAATTGGTCCAATACGGTACAGTCCAAAGAGGCGGAATTGGTGCGCAATTCCAAGATCTAACACCTTCTCTAGCGGAAGCGTTCGGTTTGGGGGATATTCCGAGCGGCGTCATTATTGCGCAAATTGCTGAATTATCTCCTGCTGATTTTGCGGGCTTGCAAGTGGGTGATATTGTCACAAGTATTAACAATCGGGCGGTTAAAACGGTAGCTGAGGTTGATACTCAAGTAGCATTATCTCCAGTAGGGGAAAAGGTACCAATTTCCCTTCTCAGACAAGGGCGCAAAATAAATACAGAATTTTTTATCGAAATTGGAGCGCAGAGTAGTCAGCTATCCTCTTTTAAAAGTAGTCGTTTTGCCGACAGCACTATCGGTGAAATTCCAACCAGTTCACCTTTTTACGGCCGTATCGCGGGGGTTCGAATAGAGGAGATAAAGTCTTCTAGTCCGGCATGGATCTCGGGATTGCGAAAAGGAGATATCATTCAGGCGATTAATGGGAGAAAAGTCAGATCAGTTGACGAGTTTGTGCGGACAGTCACGAAATTTACGGGGCGATTGAGGGTTACGGTGAGACGTGGACGACAGGTTGCGTTGGTGATCATAGAGTAGGGAGGAATCACCTCTTTAGGAAGCGGATCCAGCGCCACACGTTTAGCAAGCTAGAAAGAGATGCTGCTAAGTAGGTTAAAGCGCAAGCAGATAGGATCTTACGAGCCTTGGGGATGTCACTGTCGGATAGGAACCGGCCAGACAGTAACGGTAGTGCTCGATTAAAGCTCGCATCTACTTCGACAGGGAGCGTAACCAGGTGTACTACAACGGGAAGTAACATTACCGCCATACCAATTACGAGCAATGCTGCGCCAGCTTGAGGCGCTCTCGTTACCATAGTTACTATTGGAATCGCGATTAGAAGAATTGACCCAACGCGCTCAAACACCCCAGCGACTTTTGCGAGTCGGGTTCTAAGCTTTAATGGACCAAACCCAATATGATCTTGGATAGCATGTCCGACTTCATGTGCAGCAATAACGATAGCTGATAAGGAATTATCACTGTAGGAACTTGGGCTTAGACACACAGTTTTAGTGATGGGGTTAAAATGATCTCCGATCCCCATTTTATCGATCTCTACCTTATACTGTTTTAGTCCAGCCTCTCTTAGTATGTGGGTCGCCAGTTCTCCTCCGGTACCTTTAATGTCATCTCTTTTCTCGGCGAATTGCTTTAAAACTCGACGAGCCCAGATCTGTGGTCCTAATATGAGTCCAACGATAATGAAAATGAGTATTAGAACCATAGTACCCGTATTAATACTAAAATAATTGTTTCATGTGATAGTGAATTGGAGGTTTTTAAAAGGGGAACCCCTCCAATTAACAGGAAGCGGCGCAGGATTAATAGCATTGGACTAATTACTTTATGGTAAAACAAATTCGTAGTCTAATATGTAACAGCAAATAGATAAACATACTAAAAAGTTATGGGAAAATCACCAGAGGAACTTTACCTAGCAGATACCAAATCTGGTAGAGTTGCTTACGACAAATCACAGCACATGGTGGTCGGCAAATTAGAAGATATTTATCACCAAATTGCAGCGGAGCCCGACCGAATAAACGTTAGTGTTTTAGACAGATTAGTTGGTAGGCGGAAGCCATATTGGATCCCCGTGAGAGGTCTCTATATTTGGGGCAGTGTCGGTAGGGGCAAGACGTACGTGGTAAATCAGTTTTATAATATTCTTCCTACTCATTACAAGGTTAGACTGCACTTTCATGCTTTCATGCAGAACACTCATGAAAAGTTGGCTAATTTTAAATTGGAACCTGATCCTCTCCAGAGAGTTGCCGAAGCGTGGGCGGCACAGGTTCGTGTTATTTGTTTAGACGAATTACATGTAGCCGATATCACGGATGCGATGATCCTGGCAAACTTGTTTGAGGGCCTTTTTAAAAAAGGTGTCACTATGGTTGCTACTTCAAATGATGCTCCCGATGATTTATATCGAGGCGGCCTACAACGGGCTAGATTTTTACCAGCGATTAGCCTCATTAAAAGTCATCTTGAGGTCTGTGAATTACTCGGCAATACAGACTATCGCCTGAGGCTTTTGGAGAAAGCCCCAGTGTATTATCAATGTAATGCGGGAGAGCAATATAGTGAATTGGAGGCTAGCTTTAAAGCTTTGTCGAATAGTGAGTGCCTCCTTGAACCATATGTTGTGATTAATTCCAGACGAATTCCAGTTCAAATGAGAGCTGATGGATTGATTTGGCTTACCTTTGATACTCTTTGCAGGGGCACGCGCTCTGTAGCAGATTATATTGAGCTGGCTCGTCTTAATAATACGATTTTGGTGAGCGATATACCTATCATGGGTAATGACGATAATGACGCGGCAAGACGTTTTATCAATTTTATAGACGAAATATATGACCGGAACGTCAACTTGATAGTATCCGCGCAAGGGAAACCGAAGAGTCTATATTCTGGGAGTCGGTTACAAAAGCCGTTTCTTCGTACGGTGAGTAGATTAGAAGAAATGCAGTCGCATGAGTATCTAGCTCTGCCACATAAATTAGGTTAAAGCATTATTTAACATAAAGTTATGACAATTTATTGACAATTCAAGTTATTTATATACGCTATATATTAATAACTTAGGCTTTAGACATAAGGGAGTGGATCTGAAGTGGCTATTAAACACAATACACCGAACGCAAACGAGTCAGATATTGCGCGCGTTATAGGAAGGCACTATGGTGACGGCGCGGTTTATATGACCCAGGATGAAAATCAGGCCACAGCGTTATCCAAAGCGATCTCAGAGGGTTTTGTCAGTGAGGATGGGTTTCTGACTAGGAAAGGACGAGAACTTCTGGTTCGATTTGGGTAGTAGATATAATATTTAGTCTTAAGCTTTTTTAATATTTCTCCATTTGTTTTTAAACATCGGGTAGATGGTGCCGATTACTACTAGATTTAGTAGGCCAACTATGCCGAAAAGCTGAGGTTCATCAGCGCCATATCGGTACAATACGACAGTAAAAAGAGCTGACAGTACCATAAAAAACGCATTAGATACGTTGAGTGCGGCAATAGTTCGAGCGCGGTGTGTTTGTCGGAGATTTATTTGTAGGCAGGCGTAAAGTGGGATGACGTAAAGGGCGCCAAACGCACCTATTAGTAGTAATTGCGCGAAAAAAATTATCGCAAAGCGAGAGGAAAAAAAGTCGTCCCATTCAAGTAGATTGATTGATATTGGAGGTATGCCTTGAGCTAAGATGGTGAAAGACGTGAGACCGACGCCGACTGCTCCTAAAAAGATCATAGAAGGTCTAATTTGTCCTCTAGCAAGTATTGTGCACAGGAATGCACCCAGCCCTATCCCTATCACAAAGGCCACATTTAGAATCGTTATGACGTTCGCATCTGCCCCGAGAAGCAGTTTTGCGTATGTTGGAACTGCCGCCACGAAAGCGGAGCTAGTGAACCAAAATCCCGATATCATGAATATTAAGATTAAGTTGAGTCGATCTGAGATAGCTTCTTTCACGAGATCTACTGTCGCTTTAGGCAGGTTTTTACTAATTTTGATGGTGTAATCATTTGCCGCAGCAACCGGTATGAAATGAGCACATACCCGGCCTGCCATCGCCAATGATAAAATATGGATGATGATAATTGGGGATGCCGATCCGTCGAGCCCGGCTAAAAGCCCTCCGAGGATTGTGCCTGTCATAATGGCAAAATAAGTACCGGCTTGTAGCATTGCGTTTGCTGAAGTTAATTCTTTTTTCTCCAACAGCTGAGGTAATAATGCGTACTTCAACGGGCCAAAGAATGTCGATTGTGTACCCATAAGAAACAGAGCGAAGAGTAACAAATAGTAATTAGCAATCACGAAACCGAGAGAAGCAATAGCCACTATCAATATTTCTGTAGATTTAATATTTTTAATTAGTACTGACTTTTCATACTTATCGGCCACTTCACCCGCTAATGAAGAAAATAAGAAAAAAGGCAAGATGAATATTGCACCAGTAGTTGCGACTAAGAGCCTACTATTTTCAGAGTCTCCGTCGAAAACATTGAGAATTAAAAACATGATGATAGAAAATCTAAGTAGATTGTCGTTGAACGCGCCTAAAAATTGGGTCCAAAATAGGGGACCGAAGCGTTTAGTAAAGAGTAAAGACGAGAAAAGATCTTTTGGCGGGTACGACATTATAGTTGTGTCGGACTGACTTTCAGAGGTTTTTCAAGATGAATCTTCTGAAGATGGATCTAGATAGATTGCTAATCTGCTGCAATTAAAATGGAATATCGTCATCAAATGGCTCGTTAATAACTGCACTTTGAGTGGCAGGCTGGCTAATGGAGGAAGGCTGTTGATTGGCGGGGGCCGAATCCGAATTTGCACTTCTACTCCCAAGCATTTGCATCTCGTTAGCTACGATCTCCGTTGTATATCGATCATTTCCATCCTTATCTTGCCATTTGCGAGTTTGGATTCGCCCTTCGACATAAACCTGTGAGCCTTTACGGAGATATTCATTGACTACTTCCGCAAGTCGTCCAAAAAATATGACCCTATGCCATTCTACGCGTTCTTTCGTTTCTTGGGTTTCTTTATCACGCCAAGACTCCGATGTTGCTAAAGTGATATTTGCAACTGCACTGCCACTTTGTGTAGAACGAAGTTCGGGATCGTTTCCTAAATTACCAATCAAAGTTACCTTGTTAACGCCACGAGCCATCGTATTTTCTCCTATATAATCAACTTGCGCCTTAATAATAGAATTTTTTCTATTAATTTCCTACGTATTATTGAAAACAATTTAGGCCGCAATTGGAAAAACATCGTATAGTAGTCTGTTGTTGATTAATTACCGCAGTTGACGTGATAACGTTCTTTGTTGGCAAGATGTATTTGGAGCCCATGGATAAAATTAATTTGCGCGGTGCGCGCACACATAATCTTAAAAATATAAGCGTAAGTTTGCCGAGAGACAAATTAATTGTACTAACAGGATTATCAGGATCTGGTAAATCTTCCCTCGCTTTTGACACGATT
>CACEAA010000025.1 GCA_902557415.1 uncultured Pseudomonadota bacterium
GGGATTTTTCTTTGGGGGTTAGCAGTAGAATTTGCACTGACACGAAGCGTACGAGACTCAGCCGCCCTATTGGATGCAGTCTCAGGCCCTGATGACGGATATTTTTATACCGCAGAAGCACCTACAGGTAGTTTTCTGTCAGCTACAATGTCAGATCCCGGAAGCTTACGAGTAGGGGTTATCGAACAATTACCTGGATGCGCAAAACCAAAAAAAGAAAGTCTCAATAAGTTAAATGAAACGCGCGTCTTACTAGAAGGGCTAGGACATACCTGTGAAACCGTTAAACTCAATTATAGTGCCGAAGAATTCAATGAATCGACTATTCGCTTGTGGGCAACGACTCTAGGATTTTACATGGAACAATTTTCTAAAATGACGGGTAGAAAGATTAGTTCAAAAACCGTCGAGGCGGTGAGCCTAGATACCTATCGCTACGCTAAAAAGCTTAATGCTATGGAATTAGAATGGGCGATGAGTGCGCAAAATGCTGTATCGAGATCTGTTGGTAAAACAATGCGAGACTACGATGTATTGCTTTCGCCAGTGCTTGCGCGCGACGTTGCCAAGCTAGGAGAACTTAATCAGAATGCACGGGGGGTAGACTTGAAATCATGGTGGAAGCAACTCATGCATGATTATTGTATCTATACACCTCTATTTAATACGACGGGGCAACCTGCTATCACTCTGCCGTTGTGGCAATCAAAAAGTGGGTTGCCTCTTTCTATGCAATTCGTAGGCCGTTTAGGCGGCGAAGAAACTCTTTACAGTCTTGCCAATCAGCTTGAAGTCGCACTTCCTTGGGCAAATCGAAAACCCACTAACTACGCATAGTACCAGGAGACTTTTGCTCATGCCTTTACGCAGTCAGAGTACTCATTGTGCCGACTAATAGGACGATAAACATGGCTGGGGCCCTCAATTTTCGAGATTTAGGGGGGGTGTCTGCGAGTAAAAAGAAATTAGTACGCAAGGGGGTCTTATTCCGCTCTGATGGATTGTCGCGTTTAACTGAAAATGACCTAAAGTTATTCGAAAAGTTAAAGATAAACTCAGTTATTGACCTTAGACATACAGAAGAAATAGTCAAAGCTCCTGATAAACTCCCGCAGAACATGTCTATTAATCAATTAACCTGCGGGTTTTATGCGGAAGGCACAAAAGAGCTTTTTGAGTCCGTCAATTCTGGTCTTATAAACGCAAATGAGTCACGAGCGTTAATGCGAAAGGTATATGCGAAAATGCCTATTGCGCATACACAGGAAATCCAACAAATTATCAAGCACGTGCTCAACCATAGTAGCCTCCCGTGTCTCATTCATTGTATGAGCGGAAAGGACCGAACAGGGCTAGTTATTGCCATAATACTCAAAGCTATCGGTGTCCCTATGAACATAATTATGGAAGACTATGAAATGAGTAATGGTGACTACCAGCAAGTGGATGTGTTCGGACCGGAAGCTCTCCCAGAAAGTATTTCGGCGGTGATGGCCGCTGACGCAACTTACTTAGAAGCAAGCTTCGACGCGATCAAAGAGGTCTATACTACGTTTGACAATTATTTGACGACCGGCCTTGTGCTTCCCCAGACCGATATTGAAAAGCTAAAAAGCTTACTGACAGATTAGTTCCTCCGACCTTCTCTAACAATTTCCTACCCGAGCATTAAAGTTTCTTTCACTTTACGTCTCAATATTTTGTTTGCAGCACTCTTTGGGAGCTCATCCCAGATAGAAATTGTTTTCGGCCTTTTGTAGTTGGCTAAGTTTTTTTTCGCGTGCAATTTAAGTTGTTCAATATCAAACTGGTCAGGGTCACGAACTGCTATTACCGCCTGTATTTGATCACCCCACTTCTCATCAGGTAGGCCCACTACCGCTACCTCAACCACTCCCCCATAGGACATTAAGACATCTTCGACCTCGCGAGGATAGACGTTATAACCACCCGAAATCAGCATGTCGTTTTTGCGGTCGACTAAGTAGTAGAAGCCGTCAGAATCACAATACCCAAGATCACCAGTATGTAGCCAACCATTTCTAAAAACTTTTTCGGTTGCCTCAGGTCGATTCCAATAATAAGCCATCGTTTGAGGGCCTCTGCAAACTATTTCTCCTACTTCATCGGGGCCAAGCCGATTATCTTTTTCATCGAATACCGCGCAATCAACAAATGAAAATGGTTTGCCGCAGGAACCGATCCGATCATGGTCTTGAGGGGACAGACAGGTGATAACCATTGGGCTCTCGGCTTGCCCGTAACACTGCGCAAAAATCCGTCCGAACCGATCCTCAGCTCTGTGTAATAAGCTTGGAGCAATCGGGGAAGCCCCATAAGTGATCTTTTTGAATCCAGTCATTACGGTATCTATATTGGGTTCCTCTAAAATCATCGCCAACATTGTTGGAACAAGGAAGGTATGGGTAGCCTTACTTTCCTCAGCAAGAGCCAAAAATTCTCCTGGATGAAACTTTTTCATCACCACAGAACGAACGCCTCTGACAAGGGCCGGGAGAAAGAACGCCCCAGACGCATGGGCAATAGGAGCAGCATGTAAAAATGACGCTCCGACTTCAAGCTCGGGAACTAGGTCCATTAAAAAAGCAGACATCTCAGCTAATTCTCCGCGGGTCGTCAGCGTGACGGCCTTTGCCTGTCCAGTTGTTCCTCCGGTATAACCTAGCCTCAATGGAGCGTCTAGATCTCTATCTATTGCGCACTCGGCGTCATTAGTAGAGCAAAGCAGCTTACCGAATACCTTATCATTTACATTTATTTCCACGGGAAAATCTGCGTTTTCCTCATGGATCACCGCGCGGGCACCACTATCGCCAAGCTTGTACAAATGATTGGCCTCTGTTTCCCGTGTATTCATTCCCACGCGCACCAGCCCAGCTTTGGCTAATGCATAATACGCAACCAGGCAGTCAATACTGTTAGGAAGCAGTACGCCTACGCGATCGCCAGGCCGCAGTCCCATCGCAAGTAGACCGTTCCCCAAAGCATTAGTGAGTCTATCAAACTCAATGAAAGAAACATCCCTCGAATCTTCGGTTAAACAAATACTATCTCCGAAGTAAGTGGCAGCGCGTCTTATCAATGAACTAATTTGCATATACTGCATACCTCCGCTAAAAGAGTATATGAATCCTTATTTAATAATTATCCGCACATTTTAACCTAATCCGGATCCTACGAAAAAGGACTTATCAGATAAATTAGCTATTGCCGAACATAACTTACATCTCAAGTGTCACGAGTGTTATGCTTAATCTATTAAACAAAATTTACAACGCCATTGAATCAATCAAATATAATATCTCTTTTTCAATCGTATATCTCCGAAGGTAAAAATGCTTTTAGCGTAGGGGGTGTAGGAGCTATCGCAGAGTTTCAGGACGAATCGCCAGATATCACGATAATTGATGACAAATACTTTCGACTCCAAAGCCACTTGGGGCAATTTTCTGTTAAATTTAATGGCGAAGAAAATGCGTTAGCATACGAGAATCGCGCAGCAGAAAAAGGTAACTGGCAGTGTGGGTTAGTCTTTACGCTACCTAAAAAGACTTGTTTCCTCCATTCTCATGAAGTGTTAACCGAATTAGGCGAAGATAAGGAAGCTAGTGATCCCCTCGCGCGAAAGCATTTGTTGTTTGACTTAGGGACCGGCATTCCTAACATGAGATTTTGTATCAGAACGGACGATAATGACTTAATACGTATGCTAAGGGAACACGAGGGCACATCTATAATTGCTCAGGAGCACCCCGCGCTCGAAGCAATAATTAACGCCAGTCCACACAGAATAGTAACGTCTAAAATAGCCCGCATCGAAGTTTTTCAGAAAATTGATCGGCACAGAACACCAATTGGGCCGCATACTCACCTCCTCCCTAAACTAATAAAACTTAGGAGATTAGTTGCTAGTAACATCCCAATTTCATCCGACCAAGTGCCTCAATTTACCGTCTACCCGGAACACCCACTAATTGATCAATTCGGGCACCGAATAAAATTCGACCAAATAAATTTCGACAAATTCCAACTAACGTTAAAAAAATATGGTTGCGCAAAATTTTATAAAGAAAAACTCAGATTGCGTGCCGCTCTAGCTAACAGGGTCAAGCCTTGTGACTATACGCCGCCAAGCTCAAAGATTGAGCGCACCGCATTTGAAATAGAATTGCGACAACAAGCGTATCTAAACGCAGATACAGACTATATTAATGAATGGCGAAAAAAGAAAAGAAACCCATGACGGATAAAAATTACAAATATTTCTCATTCATCATGGCAGCTTTTGTGACCGTGATTTTATGCTCTAACTTAATAGGTCCTGCAAAAATTTGTCAGGTGGAACTGCCATTTGCACTGCCAATAATCGGAACTCTCCTAGTTTTCGGTGCGGGAAATCTTTTTTTTCCCATAAGCTACATTTTTGGAGACATTTTAACAGAAGTCTATGGCTACGCGAGAGCAAGAAAAGTTATTTGGACTGGGTTTGGCGCGATGATATTTGCAACTTTTATGTCGCAAATAGTGATTCATATACCCGCACATGAACCTGAACCGTATAACGCTGTATTACAACCGGCGCTAGAAATAGTTTTTGGCTCGACTGGAAGAATAGTCATAGCCTCTATCGTTGCGTTTTGGGCAGGCGATTTTGTTAACGCTTACGTACTAGCGAAGATGAAGATCCTCACTTCAGGGAAGCATTTATGGGCACGCACAATAGGATCAACTATTGTTGGTCAGTCCGTCGATAGTCTGATTTTTTACCCTGTAGCATTTTACGGTATCTGGAGTAACGAAGGATTAATCGCAGTCGTGCTATTTAACTTTGCATTCAAAGTGTCTGTAGAAATTATCATGACTCCGCTAACATACAAAGCAGTTGCCACGCTTAAAAAATTGGAAGATGAAGACTATTACGACGTTTCCACAAACTTTTCGCCATTTAGACTAGACAATAAATAGACGACTATAGCGTAACCATGCCGGTCACATAACTTCGTTACTCAGCCAATTGGAAAAGTCAGCCCCTAATTCCTTATTCTTCCTCGCATAAGCTACGTTAGCCTGCAAGTGCCCTAATTTCGATCCACAGTCGTACCTAACCCCATCAAATCTGTACGCATCAATTCGGTCTTCCTCTAATGTGGCTGCTATAGCATCAGTTAGTTGGATCTCGCCACCTACGCCATGTTCTGTATTTTCGATAACGGACATGATACTAGTTGGTAGAATGTAACGACCGACAACTCCCAGGCGACTAGGAGCTTTTTCAGGAGAAGGTTTTTCAACAATCGTTATTATTTTACTCACTTTTGCAGAGGTGTCTTCCGTACAAACAATACCATATTTTTTAGTTTCTGAATCAGCAACTACCTCCACACCAATTGCACCACATTTGTTTTTCTTATAGAGCTCCATCATCTGTGTCATGCAACCGCCATGCAGGCCACCATCAATCAGATCATCGGTAAGTAATACTGCAAAATGCTCTTCTTTTATGAAAGATCGTGCCAACCACACGGCATGCCCCAGTCCGAGGGGTTCAGATTGCTCAACATACCGACACTCCACAGAAGACGGGATAGTTCTAGTTAGTGCGTCGACCTCTAGTTGCGTTTTTGTTTTAGCTAATTTTTGACGCAAATCAGGTACATCCGAAAAATGCCGCGCAATACTTTTTTCTCCTTTCCGAACGATAAAAATAATTTGCTCAAATCCTGCGTCAACGGCTTCTTCGGCCGCATACTGGATTAAGGGTTTATCTACGACTGGGAGTAACTCCTTTCGGCATGCCTTTGTTGCTGGAAGAAACCTTGTTCCGAGGCCTGCAGCAGGAAAAATAATTGTTTTCAACGATAGTTCTGACAAAGTAAATCCCTCTTAATTTAAGTTTCGAATTAGCGCAGTGTTGGAATTATTTTTTTTAACAAACTGTGTATACCTGGCTCATCATACAGCCTAACCAACTCTTTAAGCCGCAAAACTTCGCGCTCTACCGATTTTGCACCTTTGGCTGCGCTTGTAGAGAGTAACAACTTGTCATGCTTGGTTTGCGAAAGTTCCTCATCTGCATGGAATAATTCCTCATCTAGCTTTTCTCCCGGCCTCAGGCCGATATAGTCAATCCGCACATCTTTATCAGGAATCCTCCCGGATAATCGTATAACTTGCTCCGCTAAATAGCGGATATTAACCGGTTCTCCCATATCTAAAACAAAAACCTCTCCTCCCAAACCGGCGGTGCTCGCTTCTAAAATAAGTTGGCTAGCTTCCGACACGGTCATAAAATACCGTCTAGCGGCAGGGTGAGTTACTGTCACAGGTCCTCCGTCTTCTATTTGGCTTCGAAACAAAGGGACCACACTGCCGGTAGAACCTAGCACATTCCCAAACCGCACAGTAATAAAGTTGGTCGAAGCCTGCGTATTTTTATATGCGCACAAAAGCTCCGCTATGCGTTTAGTAGCACCCATTATACTAGAAGGTTTCACAGCCTTATCTGTTGATATCAGAACAAATGTCTCGCACTCAAACCTTGCGGCCGCGTCAGCGACTAGTTTTGTACCTAACACATTGTTGCTTACTGCCTCTCTCAAATAATTTTCTAGGATCGGGACGTGCTTATAAGCAGCCGCATGGTATACATGCGACGGGCGATACTGCGCAAACACGAATTCTATCGCCTCAGCATCCCTAATATCTCCAAGCAAAAAGGTACAATCTAGTTTAGGGTACTTTGCCTTTATTTCACGTTCGGCCGCATATAAATTTAGCTCACTATTGTCGAATACTATAAGCGTTTTCAGTTGCAAGTCAGCCAATTGTCGACAAATCTCTGTGCCAACTGAGCCGCCGCCACCGGTCACTAAAACCGTTTTAGCTCGCAGTCCCGTTCGTATAGCCATCCAATCTAATTGTACCTTGTCACGACCAAGTAAATCATCGACAGACACCTCCCGTACGGACTCAAGTCTTACTTGCTCTACGCCACTGTCCAGAAGTTTAGGTAAAATCCTAAAATCCTTCCCGCTAGCACCACAGGCGTCTACTACGCGCTGCATCTCGCTTGAGCTCGCGGAAGGAATCGCGATTATAATGAGATCAACATTGTGCTTCGTTACCAAGGTAGGAATTTGAGCAACTGTACCAAGAACCGGAACGCTATGGATTCGGGATTTCAATAAATTCAAATCATCATCAACAAATCCCACAGCAGTATATTTTCTCAAACGTTTTATCTCTCTTAATACAGACTCTCCCGCACTACCCGCACCTACGATTAACACTCTCTCACCGCGACCCATAGACGCGACACCTAAATCGCGGTCCTTCCACATGCGAAAGATAAGACGAGAACTTCCTAGAAAAAAAATAAGAAATAGCGGGTATAAAACAAATACAGATCTTGGTGTCGGCTGAAAAGCAGACACAAAAGACACCATCAAGTGAATAGCTAAAGTACCTAGCACCGCAGCGCCTCCAACCCCAACTAGATCTTGAAGGCTCGCAAACCTCCATTGCCCTCGGTACAGTTTAAACAGGTTAAAAATAATCCCCTGTAAAATCATAACGACCGGCAATACTAGTATACAACTCTTCAGAAAAACTTCCGGTGGGTGCTCAAAATTAAAACGCGCGTACAAAGCTAGCACCCACGCTACACCAGTGGCTGATACGTCGTGAATTATCACTGTTATTTTAGGATTAATTCGCATACAGATAATTTGTATTACAAGTTTATAAGAAATTAAATATAGTGTTTTCGAAGATGATACCAGACGAGGCTAAGGCTCACATAGACCCCAATCAGTATCAACAGGCTATAGTCCTGATATACATGAGCTATCCAAGCGGCTGGCCAGCAATATAGACAGTTTAGTAAAACTAATTTTATTGTAAGTTGGCGTGGGCTGACACCTGCTAATATTATTTTTTGATAAAGATGACTGCGATGGGGTTTCCACCAAATCTGACCAGAGAAAATTCGAGCTCCCAAAGTCAAACTGGAGTCGACAATAAACGGCGCAAACAAAATCAAAGGAATGGGAAAGACAACCCCACTACGGACGCCAATAACTCCTATAACGGCTATGTGAAATCCAACGAAATAACTCCCAACGTCACCCATAAATATCCTAGCCGGAGTTCGGGCATTTAACAAAAGAAAACCTAAAATACACCCCAGCAAAACAGCCATATACTGGGTGTATAAAAAAAGATCGATTTGTGTAAAAAAGAAGATATGAGCCAATACGAATAGTGCTGCTTGGGTACCCGCAAGCCCATCCGCCCCGTCCATAAAATTGAATATATTCACAGTAGATATAATGATTAGAGCAAGTATAAATACAAGTTGATAAAGAAGTGTCAATTCAAAAACCAAATAGACAAAAAACAGAGTTAGTGCCAATTGAGATATAACTCTTACAACTACACCTTTCGGAGCTATGTCATCCCACCCACCCAAAATCGCGAAGCCCAGCCCGACCCAAGCCAGTGCGTACCCCTCTGGAAAGCTATTGCCTGGATAAAACAACCAACCTGTTAAGATTAATGCGATAACCGCCCCACCGGCTGTAGGGGTAGGAGCATCGTGCAGACTCCTGCTATTTGGGACATCAATAATAGAGTACTGGCGAACAATAAAAATTAGCACGTGTAATAGTAGGTATACCGAAACAAAAGGTGCAAGTAAGTGCGAAACTAAATTAACCTCGTTCATCGATATACCATTTGCCAGTCTTAAATAGACCTTCATTGAAGGAAAATTTGGGATCCCATTTTAAGATCCGGCGCGCTTCGGCCGAATCTACCGCCAATGAATCTAGAACCCGACCTGCCATACCACGCCGTCCCAAACAGGCGGCGGCGAAAACAAGAATAGGCTTTGGAATATAAAATAGTCTGGCAGGCACATTTAGATTTTTCGCCAGAGATCTAACTAGATCGGTCGTAGATATAGTAGTGTCGGCTATCGTAAAAATTTCGCATTCTCTTGTATCCCTAGCAAGCGCCGCTATCACCGCCCCTCCTAAATTCTCAACATAAATAAAACTTCTCCTATTATCTATACCATTTAAAGGAAGAGGAATTCTTTTTAGTAATGCACGACAGAGAAGATCTATATTTCCTCTTTGTCCGGGTCCAAATACCAAAGGTGGGCGCAAAATTACTATACTCATACCACCAACACTACCAAGGAACTTTTCAGCCTCATATTTACTAATACCATATCGATCCTGAGGATCGGGATCTCGAGAGCTCGTCATTTGATCCTGAGGATCATAGGTTTTTTCACCATTGACTTTAATCGTACTTAAAAAAACAAAGTTTGTTACGTTGGCCAATCTCGACTGTCTGGCTAAATTGAACGTACCAAGAGCATTAACTGTATGACAGAGGCTCGACAGATCCTTAGAAGCCTTATAAGTACTGTGCGTGACGCCAACTAAATGTACTACCGCTGAAACACCACCTAGAGCTTCCGACCAGTCTGTATCCGGACCGACAGAGCCCACGGTCACCATTTGACAATTAGGCATGCTATTTGACGAGTTTCGAGTCGCAGCAACTACGTAATATCCGGCTTCTGCTAATTGCCTGCAAACAGTTCGACCTATGAAGCCATCAGCACCGGTTACTAATACTTTCCGATTAACTGACATGGATTAAAAACAACTGGACTCGATTAACAAAGCGTTGCGCGAAAGGTTACTTAATTATAAAAGCTATTCAAAGCATGTATCACGGAATCTTGCTCACTTTCCGCTAAATAACCATGGACAGGCAAACTTAGGACCCTTAGTGCCGCCCTCTCGGCGACAGGCAATCTTAATCTAGGCGAAACTATATCTGCAAAGACTGGTTGCTTGTGAAGCGGTTTAGGATAATGGACGGCTGTAGGAATATCCTTCGACGACATGAAGTCTCTTAGAGAATCTCTTTTATCCACCTGAATGGTGTATTGGGCAAATACGCTGGTATTCATGGGCTCAACAAAAGGGGAAGTGACTAGCTCCATCGAACTACTAATAAACTTGGTGTATCGTTCCCCGCACAGGATCCTATTCTCTATCTCAACATTAAACCTTTTAAGTTTAGCCAGCAATACGGCAGCTTGTATCGTATCAAGCCTCCCATTTACTCCCAGCGTCGTGTGATGATAACGGTCCGTCTGACCGTGCAAACTAATGCTCTTCATCTTCTCTGCAAGTTTGATGTCGTTTGTAAAGCAAGCGCCGCCATCTCCATAACATCCGAGAGGCTTCGACGGAAAAAAGCTCGTGCATCCAATTAAGGATAACCCACCCGATCTCTTACCTTTGTAGGTCGCCCCAAAACTCTGAGCTGCATCCTCTATCACCGATATTTTGTGCTCCGCCGCGATCGAATTAATAGTGTCCATCTCAGCACACTGCCCATAGAGAGATACCGGCATGATCGCCTTCGTACGAGAGGTAATAGCCGGAGCTATTAATGACGGATTGATATTGAAAGTTCTCTCATCAATATCGACAAAAACGGGTTTCGCCCCCAGTAATGCGATTGTTTCGGCGGTCGATATGAAAGAGAAAGGAGTAGTGATAACCTCGTCACCTGGCCCGACATCGAGAGCCATCATCGCAATAAGCAGGGCATCAGTGCCACTAGACACCGCAACACAATGCTTCACGCCAACAAAATCAGCAAGGGCAGCCTCTAAATCGTCGACTTCTGGACCATTGATATATTGTCCGTGCTCCAGCACCGCCAAGACTCGTTGATCAACATCCTTTTTAAGAGTCTGATACTGACTCTTCAGATCCACAAATTCCATGATACTTTCTAAACCGTAAGTTATTAACAGCCGACACCATAATACTGGAACCCAGCATTTTCTATATACTTTCTTTCATAAATATTTCTTAAATCAACCACACCCTGTCCACGCATTAATGAGCGGATCAATTCAAAATCAAGATTTTTATATACATTCCACTCTGTCATCAATACTAGAACATCCGTTTGATGACAGACATCATACATCGTATCGCAGTAGTCAATTGAATCAGGCAACAATACCTTAGCGTGCTCCATCCCCTCGGGGTCATGTACCTTAATCTGGGCACCTGCTTGCTCTAACTCACCGAGAATATAAATTGCCGGAGACTCCCGCATGTCATCTGTATTCGGCTTAAACGTTAATCCCATAACACCAATATTTTTATCTAGTAAACGTTCTCCACACGCTAATCGGATCTTTTTCACCATACGTTCCATCTGACGCCTATTCGCTTCAATTACAGATGTCACTATCCGAGCCTCAGTATTATTATCTTGAGCAATATTAACGAGCGCTCGCGTATCTTTAGGGAAGCAAGAACCTCCAACTCCGGGCCCAGGATTTAAAAATCGAGGACCAATGCGCTTATCGAGTCCAATGCCTTTTGCGACGGATTTTACGTTAGCCCCGGTTGAATCACATAGCGCAGCTATCTCGTTGATAAAGGCGACTTTCGTCGCTAAAAATGCGTTGGCGCCATACTTCGTGAGCTCCGCGCTCTTGGTATCCATCATCACTAAAGGAACACCTTCATTCACTAAAGGCTGATAAATCTGCGCGAGGATCCCCTTAGGCCGCTCATTATCTACGCCGATAATAATTCTGTCTGGCTTCATAAAATCGTCGATTGCCGAGCCCTCTCTCAGAAATTCGGGGTTCGACGCCACATCAAATATTGCATTTTTATTAACGCCAGAAATGACTTTTGATACCTGTTCCGCGGTACCGATGGGTACCGTAGACTTGTTCACAATAACGGTATAGTTGTCCAACATCGGTGCTATAAAACGGGCTGCGTTTTCCACATAGGAAGTGTTTATTCCGCCAGTAAGTGCATCAGTTGGAGTACCAACAGCGATAAAAATAACGTCTACATCGCCCAAAAAGTCTCCAAAACGAGACTCAAAATGCAGTCTTCCTTCCGACATGTTACGCGCAACCATAGCCCCAAGGTGGGGCTCGAAAATCGGGATTTTGCCCGCCGACAGCATTTTAATTTTACTCGCATCTGTATCTATGCAGGTTACTTTTACTCCAATCTCAGCAAAGCATGTTCCGGACACTAGCCCCACATATCCCGCACCAATAACCGCAATATTCATAATTTTCTTCCAATCACCCGAAGCTGGCCATCTAATTTAATTCGAAACTTGAGTTAAGCCATTTATAGTGTAACCACAATACATTTAATAAACTCCAAAAAATTTGCAACCTACTTATGGTCCCAGACTAATTTTTACAGCCTTCAACGGACAGATAGACTACATATACAAATGTAGCATCGATTTGTGAAGTACATGTTAATATATAATCTGAACATAACCTTGGAGAAATATAATGGCGCAACAGGACTCAGATGAAATAGATGCTCTTAAAATTGACACTACCGCCCTCTACCGTGAAGAGTCGATCACAGATACGCGATCAGCTACGATAAAAAGACTAACTCCTGTTGACGTCGAAGGTAATGATGATAGCTCTCGCGCTGTGCTGTTTATCGGCGATACCACCTTAATGACCCAAATGGGTCCAATTCCAGTACAATTTCCGATTGAGGCGACTGATCTTAAAACTGCTTTCGAGTTATTCCCAGATGGCGTCAAAGAAGCAGTTCAAAAATTACAGGAAAGGGCCCAAGAGATGGCGAGAGAAGAGTCTCAAAGAATCGTGGTGCCCGGCCAGGGAGGGCAAGGAGGTAACCCGATGGGCGGTGGAGTGCCTGGGCTATCGCGGTAATTTTGTATTTCTCAAAGACCTAGATAGCGATATGCGCAATAGTCTTGAGATAAGAAATCTCTCGGTGGAACGGAGTAACCGGGAAATAATAAAAGATTTGTCGCTGAGTTTAACTGAGGGGAACCTAGTCCATTTAAAAGGTGCAAATGGAAGCGGGAAAACTACTTTTTTGCGAGCACTAGCTGGACTTATCAATCCTTCTCAGGGCGGAATATTTTGGAATGAGAGTAACATTAGTGAAAACATATTTTTCCAATCTATACTGAACTATGTGAGCCATAATTTAGGGTTAGCGGACGAATTGACAGCTTTAGAAAATCTATCTTTTCTGAGATCAATTTCCAGAAAGACGCCAAACAAAACAGTGGAAGCGAGTCTAGACATAATGAACCTAAAAAATTTTCAAGATTGCCGTATAGCTCTTCTCTCGGCAGGCCAAAAACAACGTGCGAGCTTAGCACAATTACTAATGTTTAATTGTCCTCTGTGGCTGCTAGACGAACCGTTTAACTCCCTCGATGCCGAATCTTGCGGTGTCGTAGAGTCATTAATCGACGACCATATGAGTAATGGTGGCATTGCAATAGTAGCGAGTCATCAAAAATTCCAATCATCCACAGCACAACATGTAGTAGAGCTCTAGTGAGTACAGATACGACTACCTGGAACACTCTTTTTATTTTAGTCCGCCGAGATGTTCTGAAGACCTGGCGTGAAAGTGCGGACCTACTTTATCCAATCATGTTTTTTGTTCTAGTAACAATACTCTTTCCTTTCGCGTTGTCTCCAGAAATACTGGTTCTCAAGTCTTTCGCCGGCGGGTTGCTTTGGATCGCCACACTTCTGGCTATGAGTATCTCGTTGGAAAACCTGTTCAAAACAGACTATTCAACTGGTGCGCTTGAAGTCATTGTCCTTTCTGGTGTCCCTTTGTTGCTAGTAGGTTTGGCGAAGGCAATAGCTAACTGGGTACTTTCGGGACTGCCAATAATTATTTTGGCTATCCCATTAGCTCTTAGCCTCGGTATAGACGCATTTTCGCTATCTATTTTATTATTAAGTCTCACGTTAGGGAGCGCGACAATCAGCCTAATTGGTACAGCAATTGGTGCATTATCTGTCGGCCTGAGGTCTTCTGGAATGCTTGTAATTGTGCTAGCCCTGCCCTTTTATATCCCTTTACTAATCTTTGGTGCCGTAGCCACTTCAAATAGCCAAGCTGGCGTGATCCCAGAGGCTGAGCTATATTTTCTGGCCGGACTTCTTGCTCTAGCGGTGACTCTTACGCCATGGGCAACTGCCTCCGCTATTAGGACACGCCTAAGCTAATGTTTAAATTTCTTTACCATTATTCGTCGCTTCGGAACTTCTACTTCTTTTCAGAAAAATTGCTACCATTTCTGCTTATAACCTTCGTTTGTCTTGTTACATATAGCATCTATGGTGCACTAATTTCGGCACCCGCTGACTACCAACAAGGTGATAGCTTTAGAATTATATACGTGCATGTTCCGAGTGCGTGGATGTCCCTTCTAATTTATATGGTAATGGGGCTATCTTCCGTGTCAGTTCTGGTCTGGAAAATCAAACTAGCCGAAATAACTCTAAGCGCAGTCGCCCCAATAGGGGCCGTATTTACCCTAATCGCCTTAGTTACGGGCTCTATCTGGGGTAAACCGATGTGGGGTACCTGGTGGGAGTGGGACGCTCGTCTTACGTCAGAGCTGGTGCTTCTGTTCCTTTACTTGGGAGTAATCGCCTTACTAAACGCTATAGATGATAGAAGAACTGGAGCCCGATCAGCTTCAATTTTATGCCTAATAGGAATTGTCAATATTCCCATAGTACATTACTCCGTCGAGTGGTGGAATACGCTGCACCAGGGTCCCACCGTATCAAAGTTCAGCTCCCCTTCAATTCATATAGACATGTTGATCCCTCTCCTAACTATGACCGTAGCATTTATGCTGTATTGTTTAATAATTAGCCTGTATCGCATCCGAACAATGATTCTCGTATATGATAAAGATTCACAATGGGTTAAAAATGTAATTACGGATAATAGGGAGCAAATCTAGATCATGACCGAATTTCTTTCGATGGGTGGGTACGCTGGATACGTGTGGTCATCGTACACTATTACTTTTGGTATCATGACCCTATTGTATGTGCATACTAAGCGCAAAGAAGGCAAGTATCTGCGTTGGCTGCGCCGACATCTAGCTAGTCTAGAGAAGTAAAAATGATGCATCCCTTAAGAAAGAAAAGAATGCAATTAATTTGTTTAGGTATCCTCGGCATAGGAATTGCTTTAGCACTTATTCTCACGGCGTTTGAAAAAAATCTCATGTACTTTTATAGCCCGAGTGAAATACATGCGGGGAACGCGCCCACTAAGCGTCCATTCAGAATAGGTGGAATGGTGGTAAAAGGCAGCGTTATGCGACAAGCAGAATCTCTGGGTGTATGGTTTAACCTCACAGATACTGCAAACGAACAAATGGTTTACTTTGAGGGAATACTTCCTGACTTGTTTAGGGAAGGACAAGGCATTGTTGCAAAGGGCCAATTAAACAAAAGCGGTTTATTCGTTGCCTCTGAGGTTCTCGCAAAACATGACGAAAACTATATGCCGCCCGAAGTGGCTGAAGCTCTAGAAAATGTTCAACACAATAGTAAAGTCGAGTGATACCAGAAATAGGACACTATGCGCTAGTTTTAGCACTTAGCGTTGCCGCCCTTCAAGCCGCAGTGCCTATGATCGGCGCTCGTATAGGGGCCGACAACCTGGTGCTGTTAGCCAAACCTTTAGCGAGAGTACAATTCCTCCTGATAGCCACAAGCTTTATTGCGCTGATTGTTTCCTTTGTCCTTACTGATCTCACCGTGTCGTATGTGGCCGCCAATTCAAACATTAATCTACCCCTCTTTTACCGTGTCTCGGCAGTGTGGGGGGCGCATGAAGGTTCTCTCCTACTTTGGGTGTTAATATTGAGTGCCTGGACTTTTGCTCTAACTTTATTTGATAAACCTTTACCTCTCAAATTGAAGGCTGACACAATAGGTATCTTGGGGATGATTTCGTTCGGGTTCCTCCTATTTACATTATTCACTTCGAACCCCTTCGATAGAGTTATTCCTCCTCCTCAAAATGGTAGAGATTTGAACCCATTACTTCAGGACTTTGGTCTAATCGTTCATCCGCCCATGTTGTATATGGGCTATGTTGGATTTGCAGTTCCTTTCGCATTTGCCGTAGCCGGACTACTTAATAACCAAATTAACAGTGCGTGGGCAAAATGGGTCAGACCTTGGGCCCTTACGGCCTGGGCCTTCCTAGGACTCGGTATAGCCCTGGGAAGCTGGTGGGCCTACTATGAATTGGGATGGGGAGGATGGTGGTTTTGGGATCCAGTTGAAAATGCGTCTTTTATGCCTTGGTTACTAGGAACCGCCTTGATCCATTCAATTGTCGTTACACAAAAGAAAGCCATTTTCAAGCACTGGACCGTACTGCTCGCTATCGTAACCTTTGGGCTCAGTTTAGTGGGCACCTTTCTAGTAAGATCAGGTATATTGACTTCAGTGCATGCTTTTGCGACTGATCCGGCGAGAGGCGTTTTTATATTGCTCTTTCTCGTTGTAATAGTAGGTGGCGCCTTACTAGTATTTACCTTCTATAAGCCGGAAGCTCCCCATGAGTCGCTCGGAAGTCCATTATCAAGAGAATCATTTTTGCTTACCAATAGTGTCTTATTGTCGGTAGCTACAGCCACGGTGCTTCTAGGAACGTTATATCCCCTCATGATAGACGCCCTAGGTTTAGGAAAAATTTCGGTAGGTGCGCCCTACTTCAATACCGTCTTCATACCGCTAATGGCGCCTTTACTTATTCTAATTGGACTAGGACAAAGAGCTTTTTGGACAAGTGACAGTTTTCAGCGTCTTTCTAGAGCCGCCAAATATCCTCTACTCGCTACTATGGCGTTAGCTCTTGGAACTTGGGGGATGATTGATGATACTGGTAGAGTAATGGCTCTGTTTGGTCTAGTCTTGGGTTTGTGGGTTATTTTCTCGACGTTGGCGGGTCAAATAAGGCATTCGCGCAACAGCAAGACTCTCGTATCCCCTTACCTCGGCCAAAGTATCGCCCATATCGGTTTTGCAATCACCGTTATTGGAATAACTTTAGTGAGTTCGTACGGATTAGAAAAGCATCTCCGCATGTCGGAGGGCGAAACAATCAATTTCGGCGGTTACGAATTTCGGTTCGCTGAAGCAAGTGCCCTATCTGGTCCAAACTACAGTGGGACAGAAGCCGTTTTCCTAGTAAATTCAGAAAATAAGTTTGAAGCAAGACTAACACCCCAAAAACGAAATTATCATTCAGGCGGTCAAACCATGACTGAGGCTGGTATTTCCCCAGGTTTCACGCGCGATATTTATATCGCCCTAGGTGAAAAAATAAACGATACCGATTGGAGTGTCCGATTGAATATAAAACCCTTTGTTAGGTTAATATGGCTTGGCGCAATACTTATGGCATTCGGAGCTATCACCGCACTAAGTTTTGGCAGTGCAACCGAGAATCGCCGACAATCTGGAAACTCTGATCAAATAACACCACAATCGGAATTTTAAAGTAGTCACCGTGCGCCAACTGATGCCATTGTCAATATTTGCCATATTAGTAATATTTTTCGCGATCGGGTTAACGAAAGATCCGAGACTCATTCCGTCGCCGTTAGTTGGAGAACCATTACCGGTTCGGCAACTTGACAAGTTAGACTCCACCGAAGGCACATTACATACGAATAATTTAGGCGGGTCTAATTTTATACTGAACGTTTGGGCGTCCTGGTGCGCAGCTTGTTTGGAAGAGCATGATTTGCTTATGGAGCTGGCAACTCTGAACACCATTCCTATCGTTGGTCTAAACTACAAAGATACCCGCAAAGACGCCTCAAGATGGTTGTATAAAAATGGAAATCCTTATCTGCAAACTTGGTTCGATCCCAACGGGCAATTTGGAATGGAACTAGGCGTCTACGGAGTGCCAGAAACGTTTTTTGTCGACAAAACAGGAATCATACGCCATAAACACATTGGCCCGCTAAGTCGCAACAGTATTTCTCAAGCGATAGAAATACTTAATACTGAACAAAATTCTTCGCGATGAAAATACTTGCTTTCTTAATTTTCGCTATCTTCGTCGGTAACGCTAATGGACAAACATTTTTAGTTGACGAAAAAACTTTTGCCGACGATAGCATGCAATTGCGATATGACGTCTTGATGGAAGAACTTAGATGCCTGGTATGCCAGAATCAAACCCTTGCAGATTCTGGCGCCGGTTTGGCGCAGGACCTCAGAAAGAAAGTAGTCTCAATGATAGAAAATGGAAATAGCGACCAAGAAATAAAAGAATATATGGTGCAACGTTACGGAGAATTTATCCTGTACCGACCTCGGCTAAATTATTCGACGATAATGTTGTGGTTTGGCCCTTTCATACTTCTCCTTATTGCAATAGGAGTAATTGTGCGAGTCATACAACCCTCCCGACCTGCCTCTACCAACCAAAAAGCTAATTCCGAAAACAAGTTTTACAACGATGAGAAACATCCTTAATTTATGATATTCTGGGCCATACTAATTATAATCTTTTCTATCGTGATCTGGCTCACCCTCGGGTCGCCCCACTCGAGGCTTAGCACCCCTCCTAAAAGAGCTGTATTTATGCAATATGGCATAATCATTATCGGCCTTGCGACTTCGATTCCCGTTTATATGTATCTTGGCAAACCGGAAATCGCCGAGTTCGCTGCAGACCATGAAAATGTCGATTTTTCCAGTGCCCATATTTCTTCTGCTTTTATGCTCAACGAACTAAAAAAAGCGGTCTCAAAAAACCCCAATGATTTATTGCTGAGACAAAATTTAACCAAAAGCTATCTAATATTAGGCCTATATGCCGAAGCAAAACTCTCGGCAAAAGAACTTATTCAGATTTCACCCAACGACGTAAATTCATTACTCATCATGGCCGATATTGCCGTAGCGTCAAATCGTGGAATATTCGACAAAGAAGCGAGCCAACTAGTACGTAAAGTACTGGAAATTGATCCCGAAAATACCAATGGGCTTATATTGAAGGGCCTTGAGCTCAAACAAAAGAAGAAAACTAATGAAGCCTTGGTTGCATGGAGGCGAGCCCTTACAACATTACCTCCATCATCAAATTTAAAAAAAGAATTAAATTTACTAATAGTAGCCGAAAGTCAGGCTATGGAGGGAGCAAGCGTCGATAAAAACGAATATAGCCCAAACACATTTAACCTGTCCGTCAAAGTCACACAGAATGAGCCTCTAAGCACTAAATTGAGAGCTCAAGATACAATCTTTATCACAACCCACTATCTAGACTCGCCTCGAATACCAATCACGGCTAGTCGTCGCTCCGCGGGCGAGCTACCTTTCGAGATAATAATAGACGAGAACTCTTTAATGGGCGCTCGTAAAAATTTAGACACGACAAAAAGTATATTTGTTAAGGTGCGAGTTTCTGAAAGCGGTGATACGCGAGAACAAAAAAGCGATACGAGTATGAAAAGTATGCCCTTCCTAATTTCAGAAAAAAATCGAGTTGAGTTGTCTTTACCCTAGTTATAAAACTATCTTGTTACAAACCTCATCAATAGCCGCAATGGCACAAAGAACACAGTTTTTGGCGTATAATGGACAGTGACTGCGACCATGCACTGATAAGCTGCGGTATGCGCAACAAGTGGGAAAACCTTCTAGTGGCCCAATAATTTTTGCTGTCGTGTTGAATCTGCGTAACAGAAGATGTAGGGTACGTTTAAAGAGGGGAATTATTTTGAACACTTTGTAATT
>CACEAA010000026.1 GCA_902557415.1 uncultured Pseudomonadota bacterium
TTAAATCAAGTAATTTACGCCGCGCTCTCATGGTATAAATTATTGCCCCGCCACCGTAGTAAGCTGACGCACCAGGTACTGCCAATAAGGCCGCCGAGATTAGACCGCCGGTTGAAGACTCTGCGACGCTTATCGTCTGCTTGGTGGCTGTAAGCGTATGTGCGATTATTAGAGAATGATCTGTCGCAATTGTCATGTTTTTCTCGATGTGTTTTAGATTAGGTAAAGGATAATGAAATATAAGGACACTTATCAAGCTTGGATGTGTCATGATTTTGATCATCATAAAAATCTTAAGATAACGGAAGTAATATTAACTCCACCACTTGAGGATGAAGTCTTAGTCAAAGTCGCAGCGTTTTCTCCTGGTTTTCCCGACCTGCTAATGGTTAATGGAAAATATCAGCTCCGACCGGAAGTACCATTCACGCCATGTATGGAGTTTGCGGGAACCATCGAAGGATTAGGGCCGCAGGCGAAACATTACTCTATTGGCCAACGGGTTATGGGTACCGTTAGATATGGTTCGGCCGCTGAATTTGTTACAGTCAAAGAGTCGGACTGTTTTCCTATTCCTGAAAAGTTCAATTTTTTCGAGGCCGCTAGTTTTTTAGTTGCATATAAAACAGCATACGTAGCTTTGATATCGCGTGGAGAGGTATCTGAAGGTGAGACTGTGTTGATTCACGGTGCGTCTGGTGGTGTTGGTTTGGCAGCCTTGCAATTAGCTAAGCACCTTGGGGCGAAGACGATTGCTACGGTATCCTCTGAAGAAAAAGCAGAGCTTCTTTCTAACCATATTGTTTCGGATGTTTTAGTGTGCCCTGAAGGTGGATTCAAGGACGAAGTTAACTCGATTACTCACGGTGTTGGCGCAGATGTTGTTTTTGATCCTGTGGGAGGTAATGTGTTCGATGAGTCGACTAAATGTATTGCCCCTTTTGGCCGATTGCTAGTAGTGGGTTTTGCTAGTGGGCGAATAGCTACCGTAGCTACTAATCATATGTTAATTAAGCAGTATTCTGTCGTGGGCGTCAGGGCTGGAGAGTTCGGAAGGATTGACCATGCCCGGGGCAAAGAGGTGATGTCCGGGTTGTTGAATATGGCGGAACAGGGGGTATTTAAACCCCATATCCATGATGTGCGTAATTTTAAGGATCTGATTCTTGCCCTCGATGTGATAGCAAATAGAGAAGTTGTCGGGCGTGTTGTAATAGATGCGCTATCATAAGCACTTTATGTTTAGAGAGTGACAGTAGTATGCGCGATCGTGTGGAAATGTTTTTTGATTGTTCGAGCCCTTGGACTTATTTAGCTTTTGAGTCGCTTATAGAGCTAAACGAGAGGTTGGACTTCGATATCGAATGGCGACCTATCCTAGTGGGAGGCTTATTCAATACAATAAATCCCAGTGTTTACGCTGCCCGTGAGAATCCAGTGCGACAAAAAGCCGCCTATCAGAAGAAAGATTTGCAAGATTGGGCCTCTTTGAAAAATTTAGTAATCGGCTTGCCAGATCCTTTCCCCGTGAATAGCGTAAAAGTTATGAGAGGCGCTTTTGTCGCTATTGAGAACAAACTATTAGTTGATTATGCGAGGACCGCTTTTCAATATTACTGGTCCCAGTTAAAAGATATATCCGACGATAAAGTAATTAGAGAGCTTGTGAGAGAAGTTGGTCTTGCAGAGGATGAGTTTTTCAAAAAAATCGAAGAGCCTGAACTAAAATTGCAATTACGGCTGAATACGGACGAATTGGCGGAAAGAGGTGGGTTTGGCTCACCAACGTTTTTCCTTAATCAACATGATATGTATTTTGGCAATGATCGGGTCGAATTACTGAGACAGAAACTATTAGTGAATTAGTGTTGGAGGTAAGATTATGAATAAAGAATTAGTGACTTTAGAGGTTTCGAATGGAGTAGCCGAGATTGTTTTTAATCGGCCTGATTCACATAATTCATTATCTTTGGAAATGTTCCACGCGATTGCTGATTGCGGTGAGTCTCTGCGGCAAAATCAAAATATCCGAGTAGCGATTCTGTCTGGCAAAGGTCCTAGCTTTTGTTCGGGACTTGACCTTAATATTGCGAAAACACTTGCAGAGATGGGTCCTGAAGGACGAGAAGTGGCTGATGAGTTGATAGAACATCGAGGTTCGATTACTAACTTGGCACAAAAGGTTTGCTGGGTTTGGCAAGAATTGCCATTTCCGGTAATCGGAGCTCTTCACGGGGTAGTATTTGGAGGCGGGTTTCAACTCGCAATGGGTTGTGACATACGCATTGCAGATCCTGGGACTAAATTCTCAATAATGGAGTCGCGTTGGGGACTAATACCAGATATGGCTATAACTCAGACGATACCCAATGTTTTACGCAAGGACCAAGCGCTTGAGCTGGCGCTAACGGCACGAATATTTGACAGTATTGAGGCTGAGAAAATTGGAGTGGTAACTAGAGTCACTGAAGACTACTTGAGGGCAGCCCGTGATCTTGCAGAAGAAATAGTCACGAAGTCCCCTGATTCGATTAAGGCTTGTAAACGACTGTTTAAAGAGGGATGGCACAGCGATCCACAACAAGGGTTTAAGCTAGAGGCGCAGTTGCAAAGGATGCTTTTAGGGAGCTGGAATCAGAGAGAAGCGGCGTTAGCCGCCTTTGAGAAGCGCCCGGCAGAATTTAAAGTTGGATCAAGCGAATAGATGCTAATCTCTTTGGACGAATTCCACTGTATTGCCGTCCGGATCATGGACCATGGCTATCCTAACACCAGGCCCAAGCTCGGTTTTCTCTAGTTCAAATGGAACTTGATTGCTCTTACAGATCTCGCATATTTCATCAAGGTTAGATACCTGAAGAGTAAGATAGCGTATTCCTAGGGAAGACGCTAACCCCTTGGTAGTCATAGGAGGACTGTCTTTCGGGTCGACGAGTTTCACAAAACTATCCCCAAAAGCAAGTCGATGCATCGTACCTATCCAAAGTGGCATTTCTTGTACTTTCTCAAGACCGATGATGTCGCAATAAAAATGAAGACTAGCAGCTATATCATTTACAACTATGCCAACATCTATCGCATTTTTCCCTGCTACTACTGCCATTAATTTCTCCGTTTTAATTATATTTACGCGGCTTTTGTCGAGTCCATCCAACGACGTACTTCTGGTATCACTTCTTTAGCAACTAACCGCATAGAATTTTCCGCATCAGCATAAGCAATACCAGCATGTCTAAAACCAAACATTAGATCAAAGTCACCCATGACATCATGCCAAGCTTCTAGCTTGTCTAGCATTTGTTGTGGTGTTCCCCAAGCTTGCGCATTCATGTAGCTTTCCGCAAGACCATCTAGGCCTATATCTTGCAACATGTCCACAGCTTCTCCATATGCTTCATACCCTTTCGCGTTTTTAAAGTGCTCGCCAGCTAGCTCATAATGATGCATGACGGTTACAAGGTAACCCGCTATATGCTTTCTTGCGAGTTCGGCTGCTTTGTCTTTGTCTTGGTGGCAAACCGATAAAGTTGCCATGAGAGGAGGAGGCGGAGTATAGCCATGTAATTCAGTGAATTTTTTTCGGTAGGGCTGTATGTCTTCGTAGTGCTCTTTTATGTCTTTTTGGTTGAAGATCATTATTTGAGCACCATGCGTCGCAGCTTCAAGCGCCGAGTCAGGTGACATTGCGACTTGTGTTACCCGTCCTTTGAAAGATTTTGTCGGCGTGGGACGAATTACGGCACGAGGCTGATTGAAGTGGGGACCCGAGCCTTCAATGAAGCCATCTTCTAGTGCCTTTAAAATCATGGGTGCTGCTTCATCGAATCTCTCTCTAGAGTCGTCCAGTTCTATTCCAAATTGATTGTACTCTCGCCGAGATAATCCACGCCCCATTCCAAAAATAACTCGACCATTTGATAGCTCGTCTAACAACGCTATCTTTTCAGCCACCCTCAACGGTTCATTCCACGGCAGGATGACTGCGGTCGTCGCGAGCTTCAGGTTTTTAGTTATCGCCGCTATATGACTGAGGTAAACTGTATTATCCGGACAAAAGGAATAGTCTTCAAAGTGGTGTTCAACTGCACAGTGCCAATCGTACCCCAGGTCCTCTAATTGTTCTGCCAATCTAAGCTCTTCTTTATACACTTGAGAATCTGTTACTGATTCGTCGTAGCCGAAACTCTGAAATAGTGCAAGTGATCCTATATTCATCATTCTTTCTCCCGTTTGCGTTTTGCTCTACTAGCTAAAGTTAGGGATTACCTTTTCCCCAAAAAGTTCCAATGAGGTTAACACTTCGTCGCGGTTATGTAACCCCTGCGGTATTATTAAGAACATTTCGTTTATATCCACCGCTTTACTCGCTTGTTCGATTCTTTTGTTTAACGTGTCCGGCGAGCCGAAGAGCATTTCAGGGAACGGCTGACCGAATGGCACCGCCCATTTTTCCCAAAACCATTTCATGTCGTGGGCGAGTTGCTCGGCCTCATTATCAGTTTTGGCACATATCATTAAGCCACCCCATGCAGCTTCATCTCCTGGAGTCGGCGTATAATTATATTTCTCCTCTGCTTCTTTCCTATATGTGTCCCAAAGTGTTTTTAGGAAGTCCAGATCAGATGCCATTACTATTGGTTTGCCTCTATATTTGGCCCAAAATTTAGCAGTACGCATCGAGGCCGAAAACCCACCATAAATTTGAGGGTGCGGATTTTGGAACGGTCTTGGGGCAATACCTATCTCTTGGATCTCCATAGCATCACTTACACCCTGACCTAATTCAGTATATACGGAATGGGGATGCGGGTTCACAAGCCCTTTTTGTGGTACAGTCCAGTATGATCCTTGATGCTTAAATGTATCATTTGTTAACGCTTTCACCACTAGTTCGACATACTCGGCAAAGTATTCACGGTTGGCATTGTCTTCCTCTGTATTCTTATTCCACGGCCCAACGGGGCCGATGTCATCGCGAATTTTCAAGTTTTCAACCCACCGCGATTGGTAGCCTCTAACTAAGCCAAAAGAGAACCTTCCTTTCAGCATATTATCCATGGTAGTTACTGCTTCGGCCGTCCGGATAGGGTTGTGAACGGTGGAGACGAAGCCACAAGTAATCACTTTGAGTCTCTTACTGTGCATCCCTAGCCACATGCCCATCAGTGTTGGGTCGTTCGACGCTTCGCAACCTTCGATCTGAAGATGATGCTCAGGATGTCCCCAACCTGCGTATCCAATATTATCGGCAAAGGAAACGTACTCCGCGATTTCATCAAGCATGCGCTGGTATAGTAGCGGGTCCTTCCCGGCCATCCCTCGCTCTAGTTCCTCGCGGCGCCCGACGGTACAGTACATAAATGGATTGAAACGTATCATAACTTAATTGCTCTTTGTCCAATTTCGAAAGGATTAATTTGCCATCTAATAGGGAGCTCTGCAAGCGGCAATGTACCGTTAAATAGCTGGACGATACTGTACCCAAGGACGAGGTTTTTCTATAGTCGTAGCGACATGAAACACCATTGCGTGATCAAATGTTCTGCCGCGGATCTATAATTCAGTAGGCATGTTGCTATCGTCAACGCCAGCGGATACGCTCATTACACGACACCAGTTCAGGTTACTAAAAGAGAACGTTAGGCCCAGCCCAAGTAGCTGTTAACTGATTTGTCGTTAACGATGAAGTCTGTTGGCCCAAGCCTGACGGTATCACTCGAACAAGCATGATGCCGTGGTAGAAAAGGTACTTACTAATTATCGGACGGATTAAGGAGATTAAAGGTCGTAGTGAAATCAGGATCTATGATCATATATCCCTGCAAAGTCGTACTCCTGTGAAGGGCCAGCGCTGGTGCGGGTAAAAGAAATTACGGTATGTAGTTCTTGAGTGATTTTCTGGTGTCACAACTGAGCTACCTCTTAGTACCATCTGATTACTCATGAACTTGCCATTATATTCGCCTATGGTGCTCTTTGAGGCTCGAAAGCCTGGATAGGGTGCATATGAGGATTGCGTCCATTGCCACCGAGATTGAAAGAGGTCAAGAATGTTGCACCCCCGACTCAATGCGCACTGAGCAGCTATCTCCCATTCTTGCTCTGTCGGTAATCGTGCTTCTGCCCAATTCGCGTAGGCATTGGCCTCATAATAACTCACATGACACACCGGAGCTCGGAGGTCTAAGGGCTGCAGGCCATCTGTAGTGAATTCAAACCATTTGTCATCAATTTGCTCCCAATAAGCTGGTCCTTTCCAGTTATTTTCTCTTATCAATGTCCAGCCGTCAGCTAACCAAAACTCTGGAGTCGCATATCCCGCACTTTCGATAAATACTAGATACTCTCCATTACTCACTAAGTTTTTATTAAGTTGGAAAGTCTTGAAGTAGGCCTCATGTGGAGGATGTTCGTTGTCAAAGCTGAAGTTTTCTGTCGTATTCCCTATCCGATGAACTCCTCCCTCAATTTTTTCCCAACCGTCATCTTTCTGGAGATTAATTTTCTCTCGAAACTTCATATAGGTCGGTCTCAACGGGTTACACGAAAGGAGATGCTTAACATCCATTACGATAAGTTCTTGATGTTGTTGCTCGTGATAACACCCTAGTTCGATTAACCGCTCTACTTCGATATTGCCAAGTGACTCCAAGCGGAGAATTCGGGAGGTAATGTCTTGAGCGTAGGCTTTAATCTCATCGAGGCTTGGCTTTGTTAGTAATCCGCGCTTGTTTCTAGGATATTGTTCCCCTATACCGTTATAGTAGGAATTAAATAGACTTCTGAAAACTTGATTATACGGTAAAAAGTTAGGCTCAAAATTTTCTAAAATAAAAGTCTCATAAAACCACGAGGTATGTGCTAAGTGCCATTTAGCGGGGCTGGCATCGGCCATGGATTGAGCGCAAGCATCTTCAGGAGTCAGAGGGTCTATCAATTGCACAGTTCGACATCTGACTTCAATAAAAAAATCATAGCAACTTGCTTTGTTATCGGATTTTGTGACCATGTTATTTTGTCTGTATGGTCTGGTTGGTTAATTTCATAGTGAGCTTTTGGTTTCCAGATATATTTCCGAGGCGGTTATAGGAACGCTCGTAAAAATTCATTAAACCTTTCTTATCGATTGTAATGATGGACGTACATCTGGTGCCATAGTGTTCGCCTTTTATGAATATTGACGACAGCTGCTTTTCCACCTGCTTACTTACTCCCGTTACGGGTAACATTTCATCGGAGGCTTTTTGATCATCACGCATGATGCGAAACAAATTTTCTGAGAAATCTTTATTTTCATTATTACTACTGAGTGACTCAAAATTGCTTCTTATTCGACTGGTTTTAGGCCAAGAAGTATGAATGTCAGCATTACTCAAAGTGTAAATTCCGGGGTCAAGCTTTTCTAACGAACCTGTAACGTTATTAAAACAACATAGCTGAGATTGATCAAACGTCAACAAGTTGTACCCGGCGTAATTATGGGCGCTGTGAATTAGCTCTTGATTGAATTGGTCTATATTTATGCTACTTTCAAGAAAGTCTGTCACAAGTAAGCCTCGCGATCTGAGGGCGGGTGCATAGGAGCTGGGCTTTCTAACGTTCGTGACGGTCGCGACTTTCCCAGCTATCGATACCCCTAACCAGGTACCGCCTGCTTCCAGATCTTTCCCTGCTTGAATACTCGTGTCTGTATCCCAGTTGTGAAGTTTTTTGCAAGGCCGATCGTGAAATTCATCTCGATTGGCGATCAAGACTAATTTGTAGTCGGGATGGTTGTCATACGCGGCGAGGACTAGGCACATATACTTTTGAGCATTCACGATTTCTAAAGATATAGTTTAAGGACTTGGGAGAGATTCTCCAAATTATTGAGTATACCTCCAAAATATACTTATGCTTAAGTCGGCTTTTTACTCAGGGTACTTTTGATAATCAAACCTACCAGAAGTAAACAACCGAGGAGTGACAACGACAAGATGAATCTGCCCTCTAGTAGATCTGATGTACTATTAATGCTTTCCAGTTTATCGCCAATATTAACAACGATATACGTAGCAGGAGTCATGCCAATCAAGGTGTAGGTAAAAAAATCTTTTTTACTTATTGTTGTTAGCGTCATGGCCATATTTAGTCCGTTAAAGGGAATTAAAGGTATAAGACGGAGAAACATTAATGAGATAGGCTTGTTTACCGGGAAGTATCGTGACGCAGTGGCTAAAATATTTTCTTTTTTGCGCTGAAAAAACGTATTAAAGAAATTGCGATAAATGATAAGGGTTAGCGTAGCTCCAGTTGTACTGGCTACGATTGCTAACAGTAATCCGACGCTGGTCCCAAATAGTAGCCCCGCGGCGAGTGTCATCAATGCAGTTCCGGGTAGGAGTAGAAGGCAAGCAAGGACATAGAACACCACATATAGGGCGTATGACAGTATCGGACGAGTTTTTACAAATTCTTCTATCAATAATTGATTGGATCTAAAAAATGTTATGGCTTCCTTAATTTCTGGAAGACCGTGCATGTACACGCTAAAAATAGCAAGAAATAGAATTAAGTAGCATAAAATTGTAAAATTCTTATTTCCCATTTTGTGTACCATTATATGGGGAGGGGTAAAAGAAGATTGTACCAATAATTCCGAGCCACGAATGTTCTTTTAATCTAAACCTACATGAATGTAGGGTATTATTTACATGCTACTACATGTTGTCTAATTCAGTGAGGCCGGTTGGAATAAAAATGTTTGAAAACTACCACAGATCTCTAATTAATGTAGTCTTTGTCCTTTGCTTAGCTTTGTTTTTGCCAGCAACCAGTGCTAAAGACATTAGATTATTAAATACATTACTAGATACAGTTTTGAACGCGCACGTTAAAGATGGGTATGTTGATTATCCTGGGCTAAAAAAGAATTCTCGATTTCAGAAATACCTTACTCTCTTGGAGTCATTCGATCCGTCGACTCTTGAGACCAAGGATCATCAGGCCGCCTTTTGGATAAATACGTATAATTCACTTGCGTTGAAGATGGTTATAAATGGTACCACTCCAGTCAACGCGGTGGGTCGAATGAAATTTTATAGAACGACTGAACATAAAGTTGGTAAAAGAAAATATGATTTAAATTCGATTAAGAGCATTCTTCAGGAGTTTGAGGACCCGCGTGTATTATTTGCAATTGTCGACGCTTCTTATGCAGCGCCTGTCCTGAAAAATGAAATATACCGACCTATGACTATAAACCAAGAATTAGACGCTGCAGCCTTCGCCTTTGTGAATGATAATCGGAAAAACCGATTTTTACCAAATCTTAGGATCGCAAAGCTCTCGAAAATTTTTGAACGTAACGAAAGTATGTTTGGGCAAAGTGAGGCTGATGTTTTAAACTGGATCAGCGAATATCACGAAAATGAAGACGTGGCTGACGATCTTATGGATGGTCGCTTCAAAGTAGATTATTTAGACTATGAATACAGTATTAATGGGCGTCCGCTATAAGTTTTACTGCTAGTTCTTTGAGGCCGCCATGGTCGATTTTACCTGTAGGCAAGTAGGGTATCTCGGGGGTGTAAACGACTTTTTTAGGAAAACAGATCGGAGCTAATCCATTGTTCTTTCCGGCTTCAATCAGTTCAGATCTCTGTAGATCGATTTTTGTAGAGACTAGCACGATTTGCTCACCGCGCTGAAGGTCTTCCAGACCTAATGCAACGTGCTCAAACTCCGGCCACGTAGTCTGAACGAAATTCTCGATTGTAGCGAGGGACACCATTTCGCCACCAATTTTCACGAACCGTTTTTGGCGACCGATTATGGATATGAATCCGTCATCGTTAACTTTAACAATGTCTCCAGTGTCATACCAGCCGAGACCGAGTTTCCCGCAAGTCCGTGAAACCTCTCCGGAGGCGTCTAAATATCCGAGCATGATGTTCGGACCTTTGACGGCAAGCTCGCCACCTTCATTCAGCCCATCTACAGCAATTAGCTTGTATTCTATGTTTGGTAGAAGTTGCCCTACCGTGTTTTCCTGGTGATATAAAGGATGGTTGACAGCTAGTACAGGACTTGCTTCGGTCACTCCGTAACCCTCAAAAATACGTATTCCAAATCTAGATTGCCATAAGTTTTTCGTGGATTGCGATAGCTTTTCCGCACCACTCAACACCCATCTGACGTTATAGAAGTCATAACTGGAGGCATGTTTGGCATAGTTCGACAGAAAAGTATTTGTTCCTAGAAGGCAGGAAATATTTTGTTGATAACATATTTCTGGAATTTTTCGATAATGTAGGGGGCTTGGATATTGATATGAAGGAGTACCTTTCAGGAGAGGTGTGATTAAACCAACGACCAATCCGAAAGCGTGAAAAATAGGAAGTACATTCAGTACATGGTCATTTTTATTTATACTGATGAGTACTTGCGCTTGTGCATAATTTTTTAGAATGTTCGCATGTGAAAGCGCCACTCCTTTCGGATTACCCTCGGAACCGGAGGTGAATAAGATCACCGCGCAGTGCTCAGGTTCGGGATCATTTCTGTGAGTTTGACTCAAATATTTTGTTAGTAAAGCTTTGACAAAACCTCGTAGCTTTGATCCGGTAGTGACACACTTTTTTACGTCTTCTAAAAAGGTGACTTTAGCCTCATTCCTTATTGAGGAAATTTCTTCATGAATTCCAGCAATATCTACGAATGCACTGGAAGTAATGACATACTTCACTTTAGAAATAGAAATGGCCTTCATCAAAGGAGTAATTCCACCACTAAAATTGAGTAATACGACTTCTTTACCAAGGTGTTGTAATGCAAAAAAAGCAGTGGCCGCGGCTACTGTACTGGGTAGCAAAATTCCCACTCTACGGATCTCTTTTAAATCAGGCTCGAGCAATTCGCTAAGGATGAATGCGCGAGCAATTAGACTTCGATAGGTCACGTTAGGGTTGTTTGGGTCAGAGATGATAGGAGTTGATCCGCCATGTTTTGTAGCAGAACGAATCAATGATTCAAACAAATTCTCACTTTCGTATGTATTATTAAAACTGATTCTTTGCATAATCTGGAACATCGCTTGAGATCTTCTTGCTCTCCGAATTTTTACGGGGAGGCTATCATATGGTTCGAATACCTCTGGAGGGGAAATTGTGATTTTTACTGACGGCAAGGTTTTTAGATGTAAAGTTGATTTGAGATACGAAAAACGCGAATGTTGCAAGCCTTCAATGCCAATTGGCATAACTCTAGCGCCACTTTTCGCTGCTAGCATCGCTGGACCGGCATATATCTTCATTAAGACACCCGTGGTGGTAATTCTTCCCTCTGGAAAAACCACAATTGTTTCTCCCGCTATGAGCTGCTTTATAGCTTTTTTCAGAGTCATCGGATGCAGGTCGTCTATAAGTAGCTTCGATATTGGGTGAAGAAAAATTTTGAAATACCAGACTTTTGCTGTGGTCTTATTAACCAAGAAAACTGGAGGATTCGGTAGGAACGCGTACAGCATTACCCCATCTAGCAGCGAAGTATGATTACAAACTACCAAAGTCGGGTCCCTGGATAGTTCGAAATTTTGCGCCCCTTCTATGCGTACCCGAAATAGTATTTTGAGAAGCGCACGGAGACCAGACCGAAAAAGTTTCTCTAATATTTGATATAAAACTTTTTTATTTCTGATCGAGCTCATTGGACTCTAATGACTTGTCCTATCCTGAGCATCGATTCATTTTGTAGTCGATTGATGTTGGCGAGAATTTTCACTGTTGTACCAAGCTCGTTTGCTATCGTCCACAGAGACTCACCTTGTTTGACTGTGCGATAATTAGCGCCCTCTCCATTAGGCAACCTGCTGGGAAGCTTGAGTGTTTGGCCTATCTTAAGGAAAGTATTAGGAAGGATATTATTTTCTTTGGCTAGTTTATCAATAGTTGTCTTGTAATGGGCTGCGATCGCCCATAGGGTATCATTGGCTTCGACGGTATGTTCTGTTGCAATCAATTGTTTAGAAAGTATCGTAGGGTCTATAGGGGGAGCTATGCGTGGCATAGGGATAAGTAGTCGCTGTCCGATGCGTAGTCTATTAGTTCTCAACGAATTGAATTTTTTAATTTTCTCAACCGAAAGACCAGTTAAGAATGATATCTCGGAAAGCGTATCATTTGGTTCCACAGTTATAATTCTTGGTCGGTAACGACTAGAAGGCTCAACTAGAGCGAGTTCATGTTTGATAATATCGACAACCCCGACTGGAACTAATATTGTAGGCGGGGGGCCTTCAATGGTGAGTCTTTTTAAATGGGCAGGATTAAGAATATCGAATGTCTTTTCATCTAATCCGGTCCAGCGCAGGACTCTATTTAAATCAAGACCTACACCTACATTTATTTCTTCAAATGGTTCGTTGCTGGTTATGCTAGCTAGCCGTAAACCAAAAGCTTGCGGATTGGCGATAATTTCTGTCACAGCCAATAATTTTGGTACATAAGCTTCTGTAAGTTTTGGAAGCCTGAGGGAGTAGAAATCTGTACCCAAACCTTGCTGTAAATTTAATTCGATCGCTCTTTCTATCGTGCGCTCGCCTGAATGATAGGCAGCAAAAATTAGCTTCCAATCTCCGTGAAAACGATCCCTCAATTCTTCAAAATAATCTAAAGCGGCTCGAGTGCTAGCAATTATATCTCGTCTTCCATCATACCATTTCGACTGATGGAGCCCAAAACGGTTAGCCGTTGCTGGCATTAATTGCCACAATCCAGCAGCGCCCGAGGATGAGAGGGCATGTGGTTTATAACCGCTTTCAATGATCGGGATGAGGGCTATTTCTGCGGGGAGGCCGCGTTTCTCTATTTCTTTACTTATGTGAGCAAGATATGGAGCAGCTCTTTCGCTAGCAAGGGTAATGTGTTTTAGAGGACCAACAAAATGATCAAGAGGTTTGATTGGTTTGCCGGCATATCGGGTCGAAAGCGTGAATTCTCGCGCTATATCTCTCCACAAATTAGCTTCTAGCTCGATCGTTTGAATAACTGAGTTTACACTGTTTTTTGATCTCTGCTCTAACGCACCTATTCCACCAGGCTCTTGCGCATAGAGTGTGGTTGCCGATATCGTCAGGAACCAGAAAAAACTAACAATGATTCTTGCCATTCTATCTCACTTTAGGTGCCTCGCTGTACCAGAGCGACAGGCGTGTTACTTTGAAATTTCGTTATCGTTCTGATTGTAGGCCATTTCACTATGGTTGGGATAGCCTTCAACCTAATGATTTTTATTATTCCTGAGTGCATAGCGTGAAAAGTAGCTAATGTTTTTTCGGTTTTAAATAAGGTTTCGGCTGGCAAGTCATGTTTGCTAGAGCTATACTTTTTCCATGGCTGATAAAAATACTATCACGATTTATACCGATGGGGCGTGCCGGGGTAATCCAGGTCCAGGCGGTTGGGGAGTGGTACTTACTGCGAACGGTCATGAGAAGACGTTAAAAGGTTTTGAACCTAATACAACCAATAATCGGATGGAGCTTACAGCAGCAATAAAAGCGCTAGCTGCGGTTCCTACTTCGGCCACTATAGAGTTGTTTACAGATTCGACTTATGTCAAAAATGGGATTACTGAATGGATTAAGGGCTGGAAAGTAAAAAATTGGCGGACGTCGACAAAGAAGTTAGTAAAAAACGTCGATCTCTGGAAAGACTTAGATGAGATGTCGGCTAGACATCAAGTGGAGTGGAAGTGGGTGCGCGGTCACTCTGGAGATAGAGGAAATGAATTGGCGGATCAGCTAGCCAACGAGGCAATAGATGAAGGTCAGGATGAAGTATAACTTCCACTATGTGGGATCAAATATATGAGGCAGGTGGTATTAGATACCGAGACTACTGGGCTAGAGCCACAAAATGGTCATCGAATCATAGAGATAGGCTGTGTAGAAATTTTGCATAGGCGCCTTACAGGTCGTCATTACCAACAATTTCTTGATCCGAAGAGGGAAGTAGACGAAGGCGCTTCTGAAGTTCATGGGTTGACGGCTAAAGATCTAGCGGGGAGGCCCGAGTTTACTGGGATCGTGGATGACTTCATGGAGTTCGTGAACGGAGCTGAACTGATAATTCATAATGCGCCGTTTGACTTAGGCTTTATTAATATGGAACTTGAGAGGATCGATTCGAAGTGGGGTGCTATTGAGAATTATTGTGGAGTGCTAGATACACTAAGTTATGCTCGAAAGCTTCATCCTGGTCAAAGGAACAGCTTGGACGCACTATGTAAACGTTACGACGTCGCTAACAGCCATCGCGATCTACACGGCGCTCTACTAGACGCAGAGCTGCTGGCGGAGGTCTATCTTGCGATGACCGGAGGACAGGAGTCTTTGGACTTAATGAGTAGTGAGCTATCGTTGCAAAACACCGTCTCTCAGGCTGCCGAAAAGGACATGAATGAAACCAATTTACTTGTTGTCCCGGTATCAGAGGATGATCTTAAAAACCACATTGAAACGCTGGCCAAAATGAAAACCGTTTCACTGTGGGAGATAACACAATCGGAATAACCATCAAGGACAAGCCTTTCAAGAGGCGCCTGTTACCGCCTCTAATTCTCATTAGCCTTTGCGAAAAACTTTAAGCGCCAGTGGCTTCCGCCAGCGATTGTTTTAGATCTCCATTTTGAAACATGCTCATAACAATATCGCACCCACCAATGAGCTCGCCATTGATAAAAAGTTGCGGAAACGTCGGCCATTCCGAGTATTGAGGCAGAACTTGCCTGATATCCGGCTCGGCATACACATCAACTGAATGAAACTCAGCATCGCAGGCTTTCAATGCATCTACAGTTCTGGCAGAAAAACCGCATTGAGGAAATTGTGGACTACCCTTCATAAACAACACGACCGGGTTTGTCTCTACAATATTTTTGATTTTCTCCGTAGTTTCCATGATTTGCTTCCTATTTTTATTTTGCAGGACGAAGTTTATATTCTATATGCTTGGTGGGTGAAAATAAATAAACGCTTAGTCATGAACTCTTTCCCCAACCTCCGCCACCGGGCGTTTCAATTTTCAAAATATCTGACTTTTTAACTTGAAAAGTCGTTTTTCCGGCAATCGTTTTCCCGTTAAGACTATTTCGCCCACAAACACCGTTTCCACCCTCGAGATGCCCGGGAGGAGAGTTCTGTCTCCGCTCACTCAAGATAGTGACTTGCGCGGGTTCTTCAAAGAGGTATTCTCTGACAAGCCCGTCCCCGCCATTAGCTTGCCCTCGACCACCGGAATTCCGGCGAATGGAATAGCTCCGCACCATTACAGGAAAATTTTTCTCAAAGATTTCAACAGGTGTGTTCAAAGTGTTCGTCATATGACTTTGCACGCCACTTAGCCCGTCTCCTGCTGAATGTCCACCAGTCCCGCCACCTATTGTTTCATAGTAATCCCAATATTGATTACCCATTGCAAGATTATTCATAGTGCCTTGACTTGAGGCAGGTATTCTGTCGGGCAAGGCTTTACTCAAAGCACGCAGTAATACATCTACTATCCGTTGGCTCGTTTCGACATTTCCAGCCGCGCAGGCTGATGGAGCTAAGGCATCAACCAGGCAACCCTGTGGCGCTTCGATTGCTATAGGCTTGAGAGATCCGTAGCATGCCGGGGTGTCATGAGGCATCAATGTGTAAAATACATAGTAAACGGCAGCCGCAGTAACCGAGATGGGGCAATTAATATTACCAGGAACAGACTGCGCCGTACCTTCAAAGTCAACTTTGACGCGTTCGCCGTCTACAGTAATAGCTGCTGAAATAGTTATATCATTGTTACCTAATCCATCGCCATCCATAACATCTGTTGCAGAATAAACCCCATCGGGAATTGAGTCGATAGTTCTTCGCGCTAGTAGCTCCGAATATTTGCTCATCTTGTTTGTAGCAATAAAGAAGTTCTCTGTCCCATACTTGCATATCCAGCTTTGCGCTCGCTTTACTCCTGTTTCGTTGGCACTTATTTGCGACAAAATATCAGCCAAAGTTCGATCCGGCGTTCGTAAATTATCGTTTAATAGTTCAATTGTTTTGGATTCTAGCTTGTTACTTTGACGAATATATTGAGGCGCAATTATTAATCCTTCTTCACTTAAGTTTGATGCCAAAGGCATTGAACCTGGTGTGTCACCACCTATATCGGCGTGATGCGCTCGACTCGCACAAAATGCCGCTAACGTATCATCGACGAATATGGGAGTAATTATAGTTATATCGGGTAAATGGGTGCCTCCGAGATATGGGTCGTTTACTATCACAGAATCACCTGGCGTCCAATTGAACAGCGGGACTAAATCCTTCATAGCATAGGCCATACTTCCCAAATGCACTGGTATATGAGCGGCTTGTGCCAGTAATTCACCCTCGAAACTGAAGAGCGCACATGAGAAATCGAGTCGATCGGAAATGTTAGGCGAAAGTGCAACTCGTCTCAGCGTTATCCCCATTTCTCTGCAGATAGATTTCGACTCGTGAACAAAAAGGCTCAATTGCACTGGGTTCATTGTTTTTCTCGTTACTTGTTAGTTTAACGATACACAATATTAAAACGACTTTAAATACACAGTTTGCGCGCTATTGTTATAGAATATAAAGTTACATCTCGATAGCACTATCGTTGATGCTAAATACTGGTTCATGCTTGCCTCTATGGGATGTCTTAAAAATGGAAAACGAAGTTACAACGCTGATGGCTAACTACGGTAGAGCCGAACTACAGTTTAGTCGAGGTGATGGGGCTTATTTATATACCGCTAATGAAGAACAATATCTCGATGCCTTGTCGGGGATTGCTGTTTGCTCATTAGGACATGCAAATCCAAAGGTAGCAGCAGCTATCGCTCGACAGGCCAAGACGTTACTTCATACATCCAATCTATATCGTATTGAGCTTCAAGAGAACTTGTCCGATCGATTAACTAATATTGCAGGCATGGAAAATGCATTTTTCTGTAATTCTGGCGCCGAGGCTAATGAAGCAGCGATAAAAATCGCAAGAAAATATGGTCGTACCAAAGGCATCGAGTACCCATCTGTTATTACGATGAATGGGAGTTTTCATGGTCGTACAATGGCAACTCTTAGTGCTACGGGCAACCCAAAAGTTCACCAAGGTTTTGAGCCATTAGTGTCCGGATTCAAGCATGTTGATTATAACGATGCTAAGGTGGTAGCCAGTGGCTTAGAAGATCCAAATTGTGTTGCTGTGATGGTTGAGCCAATTCAGGGAGAGGGTGGTGTCATTGTCCCGAATGATAATTATCTTCGTGATTTAAGACGTCTATGTGATGAAAAAGGAGCACTTTTAATCTTAGACGAAGTGCAATCGGGTATTGGACGAACGGGGGAATGGTTTGCCTACCAACACGAAAAAGTTTTACCCGACGTAGCTACTTCTGCTAAGGCACTTGGGAATGGTGTGCCAATTGGTGCCTGTCTGGCACGAGGGATCGCGGCCACTATCTTGAGTCCAGGAACTCATGGGTCCACCTTTGGTGGTAATCCGTTGGCGTGCAGTGCAGCACTCGCGGTGTTGGATGTTATAAGCGAGAAAAAGCTGTTAGACCGGTCCAGATCGCTGGGCGATTTTCTTTTAACCGCTTTCCGCAAGAAATTTTCCAAACGACATGAAATCCTAGATGTAAGAGGGAAAGGCTTGATGGTTGGTATAGAATTAGATAGACCCTGTGGGGAATTAGTTAAGATATGTTCGACACATGGTGTTCTAATAAACGTGGCAGCGGGGAATGTTGTTCGCTTACTCCCTCCATTGATCATTACGGATGATCAGGCGACGGAGATTGTTGAGAAAGTTTCAGCTTCAATTTTTAATTTTTTAGATTAAGCATGGTGGGCTACGAGTGAGTAAATCAATTAGACATTTCCTCAGGTTGGATAATTTAAGTCGAACTGAAGTCGTGTCAGTTATCGAACGGGCGATTGAACTTAAGGTTTGTAGAAATAACGGGCAACGTGCGTCTATTCTAGAGAATAAAACCCTAGCGATGATATTTGAAAAATCTTCGACGCGAACTCGCGTTTCTTTCGAAGCGGCCATGGCTGAAACTGGTGGTAAGGCAATATTTCTTTCTTCGGCTGAATCTCAACTAGCTCGAGGCGAATTGCCCGAAGATACTGCCCGAGTTCTCTCGGAAATGACTGACGCTATTATGGTGAGAACCTTCGAGCATGAGATTCTTAACACTTATGCTGCGCATGCTTCGGTGCCAATAATCAATGGGCTAACTAATGATTTTCATCCGTGTCAAGTTTTAGCGGATCTACTAACTTGGTATGAGTTGCGGGGTGATATTGAGGATAAAAAAGTCGCCTGGGTTGGAGACGGAAATAACATGTGTAATTCTTATATTAACGCTTCTTCAGTAATGGGCTTTGAATTAGTGATTGCTTCTCCCACGGGGTATGAAACAGCGTTAAATGGGGAACGAGTTAGGAAGACTAGCTCGGCCAAAGACGCGGTGGAAGGCGCCGATTTAGTGGTAACGGATGTGTGGGCCAGCATGGGGCAGGAAAGTGAGGTGGAACTTAGACGGTCAGTATTCAAGCCTTATCAGGTCACTGAAAAGCTTATGAGCTACGCTAGGGCAGATGCGCTGTTCATGCACTGCTTACCTGCTCACAGAGGAGAAGAGGTGACGAAAGAAGTCCTCGAAGGTAATTCCTCTGTGGTTTGGGCTGAGGCGGGTAATCGCCTTCATGCTCAAAAAGCGTTATTAGAATTCTTAATCAACTGTAATTAATCTCCCCCCTTCTATTAGGAGTACTACTGGTGAGTGAAGTCGACGGGATCGGAATGACATCTCAGCGTTCCCGCAATAGGTTAGTCGACTCTTTGCGCAAGATGGGAATCAAATCGGAGAAAGTGTTGGAGGTGATCAGAACTGTTCCAAGACATCTCTTTGTCGATGAAGCCTTAGCCTCGCGTGCCTACGAAAATACTGCGTTGCCAATTGGATATGGTCAGACTATTTCTCAGCCATACACAGTTGCGTTGATGACTGAAGCGTTATGCGATAGCGGTTCGATGAAAAAGGTGCTTGAAATTGGTAGCGGTTGTGGTTATCAGACTGCAGTGTTAGCGCAAGTGTCGCGGTTGGTCTTCGGGGTAGAGAGAGTTAAGGGTCTATTTGTTAAGACTGAGCAGCGTTTGCGGACTCTTAAGTTCTTGAATACAAGACTGAAGCATGGTGATGGATTTGAGGGTTGGGCTGCGAATGCTAGTTACGACGCAATACTGGTGGCGGCAGCTCCAGTATCGTTGCCTACTAAGTTAATTGGTCAATTATCTCTGGGCGGTCGGTTAGTAATTCCCGTTGGTAGGTCAGGAAAACAGGAATTGCGCATGTATATTAAAACTTCGAAGGGCGTTGAGGAAAAGTGCCTGGAGGCGGTTAGTTTCGTTCCATTACTTGACGGAATCCGATAGTGAAGCTCTCTTTTATTGATAAAGAATCATATTGTCTTGGCCTGTTAGTCTTGGTTTTCCTTTTAGTATCTGGTTGCTCTAAACCGTCTAAACCTGTATTGGTGAAGA